>CAXBGJ010000033.1:0-20590 GCA_963975045.1 uncultured Marinomonas sp.
TCAAAAAACTCAGGCGCTTTTTGATAACTCTTAGCGTGAGAAAAAACATAGGAATACGCAATCTCAGCCGATTCCTTCATCACATCCCCCAGCTTGCCAGTGAGTTTCAAACCACGCGTTAATTCATGTACTCTATTCGCTTCAATGGGTAAGGTTGCGCCACCCATAGATGTCCAAGCCAAGCCTGTTACCACACCAACACCCTGCAGTGTTTTCTCTGGTCTGAAGTAAGGCATACCTAACAACGTCTCAACGTCTTTGACGCCAACATTAATATGGGATTTTTCGCCCGTCATTAGCTCCACTACGCTTTTTCTCAAGATTTTCTGCAGCAGCTTATCCAAACCACGAACGCCCGCTTCACGAGCATAATGCTCGATAATATGACGCAACGCGGCGTCGGTAATATTTAATTGCTTCTTAAGCAATTTATTTTTCTTCAAAAGCTTAGGCCACAAGTGTTGCTTGGCGATCGCCAGTTTTTCATCCCCTATATAGCCAGAAAGTCGAATAACGTCCATTCGATCTAATAACGGAGAAGGAATGGTATCCAACTGGTTCGCAGTACAAATAAACAGAGCTTTTGACAAATCGATACGCATGTCTAAATAATGATCTAAAAACTCGCTATTCTGTTCAGGGTCCAAGGCTTCAAGCAAAGAAGAGGCAGGATCACCTTGAAAGGACGAGCCCACTTTATCGATTTCATCCAACATAATAACGGGGTTTTCTACCTCAACGTCTTTTAAGGCTTGTACAAATTTACCCGGTAAAGCGCCAATGTAAGTCCGTCGGTGACCTTTAATCTCCGCTTCATCACGCATTCCGCCAAGGCTGAAACGATAAAACTTACGATTCAATGATTCCGCAATCGATTTACCAATGGACGTTTTACCAACACCTGGCGGACCGACCAACAATAAAATACTGCCTCCCATCTCCCCACGATGCGCACCCAAAGCCAAGAACTCGACTATGCGGTCTTTAATATCACCTAGACCAGCGTGATGTGACTCAAGGACATCTCGGGCCAATGCAATGTCTAGGTTGTCTTTAGAATGAACACCCCAAGGCAAAGACGTCGACCAATCCAAATAGTTGCGCGTAACGCCATATTCTGGCGACCCTGCTTCGAGAATGCTTAGCTTATGCAGTTCATCTTGAATCTTGTCATTGACTGATTTTGGTAACGTTTTGCCTTCCAGTCTTGCTTTAAATGTTTCCACGTCAGAGGTGCGATCATCCTTCGATATACCTAATTCTTTTTGAATAATTTTAAGTTGTTCTTTGAGAAAAAAGTCTCGCTGATGCTTGCTTATTTTATCATTTACTTCTGCGCTGATTTCATTTTGTAACCGCGCAATTTCGAGCTCTTTTCTCAATAAAGTAAGCGCAAGATGCATACGAGCATGAATCGGTATCGTTGCGAGCACATCGTACAGTTCTTCTGCGTCCGCCGATGTAATAGAAGCGGCGAAGTCGGCCAACAGACCGGACTCATTAAATGAGAATCGACCGAGATATTGCCTTAAATCTTCACTGAATAAAGGATTTAAACGAATCAACTGCTTAATTGCATCGAGGATCGCGATGGAATAGGCCTTCGATTCGTCATCATTGGATTTCACGTCATTAATATAACGAACCCTTGCTAAATAAGGCGCCGTCTCACTGAGCCATTCAATAACTTCAAAGCGCTTCACGCCTTGAGCCAAAAAGGTCAATTTATCGTTCTGTTTCTCGGCTTTGTGCACTCTTGCCACACAACCTATCGAACGAAATTCATCCACTGAAGGCGATTTTTTTCCTTCTTTGTCAGCATAAACTAGACCGACTACGGCCTGAGGATGCTCCGCAATACGTTCTAATGTATCTTCCCATTGCTCCGCATCCACCATCACTGGTTGGACTTGGGCTGGAAAAAAAGGACGGCTTGAAATGGGTAAAATAAATAATGTTTCAGGTAAGACGTCATCAGGTAAAGCAAGCCCTTTAGGGTCAGTAATTATCACACTCTCCTCTTCGGCCATTACACTATTTTCTTCCTGTAGATCTGAATACTGCTCGTCATCACTCATAATTGAATTCTCGATAAATCTGTGTTTGCACTTCAAAAAAACAGGATCTAAGAAAACTCATCGCTATTTTTTATGGATTACACTCTATGTAATGACAATATTCTCGAAAACAACGGTGCCTATCATTTTTCAAAATGCTTACTCACTTCAATAAACCGACCTCAAGGACAGGATTAGTTATTTGGTCAGTACCCACTTAGTGCTATTATAGGAATCACGATTAAGATACAACTCGCTCATTTACACACTCCCCTATACACAGTAAAAAAGGAAAGGCCAATGACCCGCGATGAACTCCTTAAGGCTTACAACGACATTTTTGTGATTAAACACCCTTTTGTTAAGCACAAACTCACCAGTCTTCGTGATAAAAACACCAGTACACGTGAATTTCGTATGTTAGTTGAAGAACTAGGAACACTCATTGGCTATGAAGCAACACGAGATCTAGAAACCGTCGATGTTGAAATTGAAACACCATTAGAAAAAGCCATGTGTCCGGTTCTAAAAGGTAAAAAGCTTTGTATCGTTACCATAATGAGAGCCGGCAATGGACTCGCAGAGGGCGTGCTCAAACTATCGCCTTCCGCACGAGTTGGACACGTCGGCCTGTATCGCGATCCTGAAACGAAGCAGCCTGTAGAGTACTACTTAAAAATGCCTCATTCCGTTAATGAGCGCACCATCATTGTTGTCGACCCCATGCTGGCAACAGGCAACTCAGCCATTATGGCAATCGACAAAATGAAAGAAATGGGCGCTGCAGACATCCGTTTTATCTGTCTTTTTGCTGCGCCAGAAGGCATAAAAGCGTTTAAAGAAGCGCATCCAGATGTTGCTATGTACATTGGATCAATAGACCGCGAACTGGACGAAAATGCCTACATTCGACCTGGCGTGGGTGACGCTGGCGACCGTATTTACGGTACTCGTTAAACGCCGTTAATCGCTATTTATTTAGCAAAAAGCCTCTCTTTCTATTAGAAAAGAGAGGCTTTATTATGCAAAAGGAACCATCATGCGCGTAAAACTCACATTTGCCTTAGCAATCAGCTTTTCAATGCCAAGAACGCACCAGCACTTACCATAATACCGCCCGATGTACGGTTTAATGTTCTCATAGAGCGTTCAGATTTCATCAAACGTCTCGCTTGTGAAGCACACACAGAAATAAGATTGATACCTAACATGAGTGCAGTAAAAGCAAGAACAGACGCAATCACGATATCAAAGCCACTCAAGATCGTTAAATCCATAAAGGTCGGTAGAAAAGCGATATAGAAAAGAATGACCTTAGGATTTGATGCTGAAATCATAAAACCTTGCATAAAACTCGCCATTTCACTTTTAGATTCAAGCTGTGCAAAATCATTAGAAGATGTTGATACGGGCGATACCCACATTTTCCAACCCAAATAGATAAGATACGCCGCACCAACATAACGAATTACTAAGAAAACACCTTCCCAAGTAGACGCAATCGCAGCCAACCCAAAACACGCCATAACGAGATAAACAATGTCACTCATTACCATACCAACACAAAGAGAAACACTGGCGCGAGCGCCCTTCGTCATGCTTTTCGCAATAACAGCAAAGACACCAGGACCTGGCGTCACAGCAAAAATTAAAATGGCGAAGAAAAAAGTAATACCGCTTTCTAATGTCATGCCTCACCCTCCATTACTCGACAGCCAGCCAAGACCATACGCGTAATAAATTGCTTGGCCTCTTCGTAGTCGTCTTCTACTAATTGATCTTTTTGTAGCATGATTTTCACTTGCGCATCAAAATCTGCATAGGTTTGAGTCATCGCCCAAATACTAATAAAAAGGTGTTCCGTTGGAACGGAAGCCATTAGGCCTTTATCAACCCAAATCTGAATCGTCGCTTTTTCGCGACTCAACTCAGTCACAAATAAATTTCGAAGATAGTCTAAAACAAACGTTTCTTCACCAATAAGTGCCATCGCGAAAATTTTAGAAGCATTTTTATTGGTGCGAGATTGATCAATTTTTTCACTGATATAGCGAGTAAGATTGCGAGTAGGTCCTTCTTCCACATTGAACTCACTAACAGAATCCAACCAAAGACGTAGAATACGCTCTAATACCGCTTCTAATAAATCTTTCTTGGAGTGATAGTAATAATGAACATTGGCTTTAGGCAGCCCGGCTTCATCAGCAATCATTTGTGTTGTCGTTTTAGCAAGTCCTTGACGCGCAAAAACTCGCTCAGACGTTTCTAAAATAAGCGTTTGATTTTGAGCTCGTATATGGGCTTTTAACTGATCTTTTGGTCGTTTTATTTCGGTCAACGGTTGGCCTCACAGGTCATTTTCTTACTAAAGGAGGATATCTGAGTACCGACTTACCATCCTGAGCGATACAGGTGAAGAATAACATTCTTTAGAATAGGCACGAAGCGATAAGAAAAAATCGCATAAAAAAAGGGAGCCGAAGCTCCCCATTTCCCCTCGCAGCAGAGACGTTAATGACTATAGGCATTCGTCATTAGGCTAACTGCTACACCACGTTGGCTCTGTTATTAGTAAGCATAATAGTATTCATTACCCCTACCAATGTTCTTGATCGATGGGCATCACCACCGTCGGTTATTACAACCGAAAGTCACTGTGATGACAGCACTATAAAAGCGTCACACACAGTCACTTATAAAATTTAAGAGTCAATTATAAACAGCTGGATTTACAGTGCAATAGATCAGAGTAAAAAAGTTGACCGATTGATCAATTCTTTTGCAGTTAGCTATTTTTAGGGGACGAAGACTTAGAGATACGGTTCCTTCCCTTCTTTTTAGATTGATACAGAGCCTCGTCTGCTCGTTTTAAAACCGCATCTGGGGACTCACCAAGCGTTGCAAAAGCTACGCCTAGACTGACCGTTACATTCACATTTATATCTTGCTTCTTTTTAGGATCAAACACTTCAACCAAAGCATCTTCAATGCTTTCACGGACCAGCTCAAGAGTCTCTTCAACTTCAGCAAGCTGTTTACCTCTAAATACAATCGTAAACTCTTCGCCGCCATAACGAAAAGCGCGCCCTGGATTGGCAAAATATTTCAATTGAGTAGCAACACTCTTTAGGACTTTATCTCCCATATCGTGCCCATACGTATCATTAAATTTTTTGAAATGATCCACATCGACCATCGCAATAGCGTACCGCTTAGACAAACCAACTAATTGCTCATTCAAAGCCCGCCTTCCTGGCAACTTGGTCATGTCATCTAGATACGCCATTCGATGGCTTTCCATCAGCAAAAACCAAATCCACAATAAAAATTGCGCCGATAACAGAGCGTCAAACTGAGTATCTGAAGAAGCAAAATGGCCTATGATTAACAAGCTAACAATACTAATCAATCCACTGGCTCGAAAAGTATCACCACTTAACCACCAAGCAAAACCTATCGTGGACGTACTAATAAGTATGACACACCAAAGTAAAACGGTAGACCAACTCACTGTCGTGTTTAAAAAAGCGTGATCTAAAAAAGCAAAAGATACCCAACTACGCTCAATCGCGTAACACCAACTCACCAACATCACGACAAAGAGAATACGATTTACGGCAAATCGATTAAAAAAACCTCTCTCCGGTACAAACGCCAATAAGGCAATACAAAAACAGGAAACAACCAAGTACGCCGTTAATGACGCTTCTTCATTGGAATCGCCATACAGTTTTGGAATCAAAAGTAACAGAACAAGAATTAACACTCGACCTTTGTTAAAATGCCAAGCCAATAGGATCGCGATACTTGCTAAGATGATCGGCAACAAAGGCAATATGCCGAACCACAGGGGTGGCAACTGGCCAACATACAAACTAGCATAAACACTGACTAGTAAAATAAAGCACGGAACTAACAATGAACCTAAACGTTCAGACATAGAAAAATCAAACCCATCGAATCATTCGATTAAATACGACCAATATCTTGCCCCTAAAACGATTAATTTTCATTAATAATAATGTGAATTATAAATTAAAGGAAAAAAAACGATGGGATTACTTGTAAACGGTAAATGGGTTGACCAGTGGTACGACACTAAAGCAAGCCAAGGAAAGTTCATTCGAAGTGAGTCTGAGTTTAGAAATTGGATCTATGCAGACACAGACAGTGAGTACGATCCAAGCAACCTAAGCCATTTTCCGGCTCAAACAGGACGTTATCACCTATACGTCTCTCTCGCTTGCCCTTGGGCTCACCGTACTTTGATTTTTATCAAACTAAAGCAGTTAGAAGAAATGATCAGTATTAGTTGCGTGCATCCCGACATGCTAGACAACGGCTGGGAATTTAAAAAAGACAGCGACTTTACAGACACTAATATCGCCACTGGCGACCCATTACACCACTTTGACTTTGCCCATCAACTTTATACAAAAGCCAAACCAGATTTCAGCGGACGAGTGACCGTCCCCATTTTATGGGATAAAAAACGCAACACAATAGTGTCAAACGAGTCATCGGAAATCATTCGCATATTAAACCAAGCCTTTAATGACCTCACGGGGAATTATCTTAACTTCTATCCAGCTGACAAGACCAAAGACATAGATACGCTAAACGAGCGCATTTACCACACGCTCAATAATGGCGTCTACAAATGCGGCTTTGCCACAACTCAAAACGCCTATGAAGAAGCATTAATCCCTTTATTTGAAACACTCGATTTTTTGGAACAACAACTGTCAAACAGCGTATTTTTACTTGGAGACGAGCAAACAGAAGCAGACTGGCGCCTCTTTACGACCCTAATTCGTTTCGATGCCGTCTACTTTGGTCATTTTAAATGTAATATAAAACGTATTTTAGACTACCCTAAACTCAACGCTTATATGAAACGACTGTACGATACCCCTAACATTGCGAGCACCGTTAACCTGCAACATATTAAACGCCATTATTATTACAGCCACAAAACAATCAATCCCACCCAAGTGGTTCCAGTAGGACCTGCTAAACTGTTCACTTAACGATAAAATAACCAAAAAGGAATTAAGGCAAATTCAAGAAGCCTAAGTTAAAGTCTGTTAAAGTGGAGCTGTTTTGAGGATAATAGGTCTACTTTTTATTCGCTCTCTCTTTTAGCAGGCGATTAACTATCAAGTAACGCCTTTTTAGAAATATAAATATTTGAGACTCGTGGTTCTTTATGGAAAAGAAAATACTTTGGACTATCTCTTTTGCACTCATATTTATTTTGTGGATAAAAGCTGGACCATTTAAAAGCGATGATCTAGATATAGAACGTGACGACACTTCAGATTTAAGCACTTTGGAGCAAGATTCTGATGCGACGTCAGATGAAAAAAACTATTTTAAGTCTCACCCTATTCAAGACAAGAACCCTGATTTTGCCGCCATAACAGATGTTAAAGAACGTAAAAAAGCGTTTTTTCATTATCTAACACCCTTTGTAAATGAAAAAAATGACCTTATTTTAAAAGACCGTGAACGTCTAAACACGATACTTAGCAATAACAAAAAGTTATCAACCGAAAACAAGAAATGGATATCTACACTTAGAAAAGACCATAAACTTAAAAAACTTGATAACTATTCAAAAGACGATATAAAAGCACTGCTCAATCGATTAGACATTATCCCTGTCTCCTTAGTCTTGGCCCAAGCGGCGAATGAATCTGCATGGGGAACGTCTCGTTTTGCGACGAAAGGAAACAACTATTTTGGGCAATGGTGTTTTAGGAAAGGTTGTGGCCTAGTACCAGAATCAAGAGACAGCGACGCGGATCATGAAGTGAGAAAATTCAATGACGCACGTGAATCTGTTTTTGCTTACATCGATAATCTGAATTCAAATGCCGCCTACAAAAAACTCAGAGCAGCTCGCCTAAAATTGCGACAAGAAAAAGAAGACATTACAGGGCTATACCTTGTTCACGGTTTAGAACACTATTCTCAGCGTGGCCAAGCTTACATTGAAGAAATAGAAGGCCTGATTAATTATAACAAGCTTTGGCGCTTCAACCGTTATCAACCAGAGTAAGAAAATCAGTCATTCTCAGCGATAGCTCAAGCTTGAATGTAATAAAACTCAATTTATTGTTACGAAATTACTTTATGTAGGGTGGCTAAGCGTCACCCCCTTCATTACAATACCGTAATATTTTACCCACTCTTCAAAACGAGGAAATTCAATTGGCCCGTTTACCTGTTATTGTTGGCTTTGGCGGAATCAATTCGGCTGGTCGTACCTCTTCACATCAAGCATATCGCCGAATTGTCTTCGATCTTCTTCCAAGCTCAATCCAGCAGGATGTATTACTCGATCTTGCTACTATTACCAACATGGCTGAGCACAAAAATGGCCTTTGGTATACTAACGATGGGGAGGCCTTAGATGCCACCACACTGATAGATAGCATTGGTGAATCATTACTCGCCCGCACCTTAATTCGTCGTATTCACCCTAGTTTATTTGATGTTGATAATGTGGTTTTACACAAATCAATGACTCTACATTCGAATCACGCCGAAGAAAAACTTAGCTTCACTATAAAAACACGTTCTCTCCCAAATGATCGCCCTACCAACTGGCAAGTCACGGAGCTTTCGAACAGCTTAAGTGAAGTCATCGTTGATGGTACTTTAGAAGCCTTTATTAAAGACACAAAGTCACTTTCAGTAAAAGCGGCCGGTCAACTGCCAACAGGATTCGACCCATCAAAACTATACCAAAGTCGAAACCATCCTCGCGGCTTACAAATGACGGTTTATGGCGCCTCTGATGCGGTTAAAAGTAGCGGTATTGATTGGGAAATCATTCGTAACAAAGTCGCACCAGACCAAATGGCGGTCTATGCTGCTAACTCAATTGGTCAAATGGATGACCTTGGTTTTGGCGGCATGCTTAAATCCGCTTTAATGGGGAAACGCACTACATCAAAGCACCTTCCTCTTGGTTACGCTCAAATGCCCGCCGACTTTGTTAATGCCTATATTTTAGGCAGTGTTGGCAACGTGGGAACTTCTATTGGTGCGTGTGCAACCTACTTTTTCAATTTAGAGAAAGCGATCGACGGTATTAAATCTGGCAAGTTTCGTGTTGCGATGGTTGGTGGAAGCGATGCGCCTATCACGCCGGAAATTATTGAAGGTTTTAGAACCATGGGAGCCTTAGCAGAAGATACCGCACTGCTAGCCCTTGACCAAATCAGCAATCAAAAAGAGCCTGATCACACTCGTAGCTGCCGTCCTTTTGCTCAAAACTGTGGCTTTACGATTGGTGAATCCAGTCAGTGGACTCTTTTAATGGATGATGAGCTTGCGATTGAATTAGGAGCAGAAATATTTGGTGCTATCCCAGCGGTATTCTCACACGCAGACGGACATAAAAAATCCATTTCAGCACCCGGTATTGGTAATTATTTGACGATGAGCAAAGCCATGGCTTATCTACAAAACATCATCGGCAATGACGGCTTAACGCAACGAACCTTTATCCAAGCTCACGGCACTAGCACACCACAAAACCGTATTACCGAATCTCATGTTCTAAGTAAAGCCGCCACCAGCTTTGGCGCCTCTGCCATTCCTGTTGTGGCAATGAAAGCTTTCCTTGGTCACTCTCAAGGTACGGCTGGTGGAGATCAACTTCATTTGTCTTTGGGCGTATGGAAAGATGGCATATTACCTGGCATTACCACGTCACACGCCATCGCCGATGATGTCTACCAAGAAGGTCTAAAATTTCAGCTTAAACATGAAGCATATGGGAAAGATTACTTTGATGGGGCGCTATTAAACTCAAAAGGTTTTGGGGGAAACAATGCTACGGCTGTTTTATTGTCCCCTAACCAAGTCATGAAGATGCTAAAAAAACGCTACAGTGAAGCACAAATCAATGTTTACCTCGCCAAAAATGCTGACGTTATAGCGAACGCAGAAGCGTATAATCAAGCCATGATTCGTGGTGAGAGCCTGCCTATTTACAAATTCGGCTTTAATGTTTTAGGTGGTGAAGAGCTGACGATAACTGACAAAGAAATTCGCCTTCCTGGCTATGATATTCCGGTATCTCTCGATGTGGAAAATGAGTTCAGCGATTTAAAGTAACCCATTACCAAACCAGATAACCAGTCAACACATCAATAAAATGTTGTGTTGGCTAGTCTCTCCTGCAAAAAATCTAATAACAAACGCATTTTTCTTGGCGTCAGCTTTCTTTGTGGATAAATAGCATAAAAACACAATTCATAACTTTTGTAGTGTGGCAACATATTGACCAATTCCTCAGATTCAATGCATTTAGCCACTAAAAAGTCCGGCTGATATATTGTCCCTAAACCTGCCAAAGCAAACCGAGTTCATGCCCTCCATTATTCGCACAAATGGAACCAGAAATAGACACGAGATACGCCCTCTCCATTTTGTTAAGCCACAAAATAAACAGCCAACAAAGCATCGTTATTATTGCTATTCAGATCATCATCAACGGCTTGATAAGTGGGTTAAGCTTATGATTAGTTGGCCACAAGTGGCTTATATTAATTCTTAAAGATAGATCTGGCAGAGCGCCATAGCGGTAATATAATCGCGGCTATAGCGCAGTTTATTGCACCATAGGAAAGTAAATAGAACGTATCAAATCCACTAAAATTCAAGTGTAAACTAACAAAAACATAATTAGGCAAGACGATAAATAGCCATATTGCTATCACCAATAAAAACCGTCCAAATCCAGACATTCCCTTAATTCTGACCAGTAACCAAGCTGTAAAGAACAAATACACAAACGTCGAAAGAACAAACAACAGCGCCATTCCAATGGAAAGCTGCTTAGAAAGATCCTCTAATGCAAAACGCCCTAAAAATGACGAAGGTGTCGAGGCATACCACATTGCACCCACTGCGAGCTGGAAGACAAAAACCAACATTACTGCTTTATGATTTATCTTGTACACATCAACCCCTACTCTTCTTGTTTATTTCCAACCATCAACTGGCCACTAACTTACTTGGTACAACGCCTTAACAAGGTTTCGTAATTTTGGTCGCCATGGGCGCTGCTTTATACCAAAGTGATTAAATATCTTTCGGCAAGAAAGTGACTGACGCTGCATCGCAGTGACTTCCTGAGCCTCAGGAAACGAATCACCAATCGCTTCAACTTCTACTTGCGCTTTTGGATCGAACTGACTAGAAGTCGCAACAATCGCCTCTACTAGACGAATCCAACTGATTTCTTCAGCGCAGCAATAATGATAAACACCTTTATTTTTCGCGCCATAGTACCCTTGATTTACCATAGATAAAATCACCCGAACCAAATCAGAAACAGGTGTTGGGCTACCAATTAAATCGTCTTTGTATGCAAGGTTAACGCCATCCTGAATAAGACCAAGCGTTCTACAGACAAAGTCATCTCCTTGCCCGCTAAATAACCAACCTGTTCGCAATACAATATTCTCAGGATTATTTAGTACAATAGACTCAGCTTCAATCAAAGCTTGTGCATAAGGGTCTGTGCTGTCTGGTACATCCACTTCAGCATAAGGCACGTTCTTGTTGCCTGAAAACACTCTGGCACTGCTGATCATAATCAATGGCGCACCTACTTGTTCGCTCAAATAAAGTAAAGTCGACTGAAACTTTCCATAATCACTCTGCAAAGCATAACGTAGACTTAACGCATCAATGATGACATCAAACTGCATTGCATCAAGTTCCGCTCTTTTATCAACATCGAGCAACAACGACTCTTCTGGACACAACCACTCAAATTCTTTTTTCTCTGTAGACAGTTGTAATAATGATGAGCCTACTTCTGTTCCACTTCCTAAAAGAAGAATACGAATAGGGGCATTAATATCTTGTGTATTATTCAAAGTAAGTCCTCATTCCACTTAGGAAAAACCCTAAGTAGGTTAGCATATGTCTGCATCGTAATCTGCTCGATATCTTCTTCTCGTATCGTTGCAACACAGTGCGCGATAAGGGGTATAGAAAGTGGGGTGTTATTTTGGCCTTGAAAGCCATTTAACGGCATATCAGGCGAATCAGTCTCAAGAATAAACGCACTACCTTCCAGCGCAGACAATACTCGCCGCGCCTTATTGGCTCTTGGGTAAGTAACGGTTCCACCAATCCCAAGTACGAACCCTAAATCCAAAAATCGTTTAGCTTGCTCAAGACTACCATTAAAAGCATGAACAACTCCGCCTTCCTTGAAGCCGACTTCGCGCAAACACTTCAACACTAAGTCATAACTTTTTCTGGCGTGTACGATAACAGGCAGCCGCAACGATTTAGCCACGCTCAACTGACCTTTAAAGAAGTCCATTTGAACGTTTATATCAACAGCACCAGGCCAGTAATCTAAGCCAATTTCTCCAACAGCAACCACACGCTGCGCTTCACATTGCTCACCCAGAAAATCAACCTGTTTAAGAGAAGCCTCTTTCAAAAAATATGGGTGCAACCCATAAGCGGCACGCCACTGTGGGTAACGCTCAATGAGCACCTCCAATCTTTTCCAGCTCATAAAAGTGGTTGCTGGCACCAAAAAACCCAAGATTCCGCGGTCAAGGCAACGAGCCATTAATTCATCACGCTGGTCGTTGAACACATCAAAATCAAAATGACAATGGCTATCAATAAACATACACAAAAGGTTACATTATTTAAGGTGTTAAGTACTAGCGTATAAAGCGATCACCAACAAAAAAGCCGTGCTAAATGCACGGCTTTTAAATCACTATAAAAACGCTTAAAGAGAAGGGCCAGCCTTAACGATAGCATCAGATACAGTGTCAAATTTCTTAAAGTTCACAACGAATTGAGAAATAAGATTTTTTGCTTGTGCTTCGTAAGACGTCTGATCAGCCCATGTCTTGCGAGGATTCAACAAAATACTGTCTACACCAGGAACGTGTGTTGGTACATCGAGGTTCACATCCGCCAAATGCTCAGTTTCTACATCCGCTAGCTCGCCGGATTGAATCGCTGAAATAACCGCACGAGTCACTGGAATACTAAAGCGTTTACCGCCTTGTCCATGTGCGCCGCCCGTCCAACCTGTATTAACTAAGTAAACCTTACTACCAAATTCTTCAATGCGCTTTATCAAAAGATCCGCATACACATCGGCAGAACGCGGGAAGAAAGGCGCGCCGAAGCAAGTCGAAAAAGTCGACTTAATACCTGTTCCTGCCCCCATTTCAGTAGATCCCACCAACGCCGTGTAACCACTTAAGAAATGATACGCTGCGGCTTCTTTCGTTAAAATAGAAACAGGAGGAAGTACACCCGTTAAATCACAAGTCAAAAAGATAATGGCATTTGGTTCACCAGCACGATTACCCGCAGCGCGTTTTTCAATATGCTCACGAGGGTAGCCAGCGCGACCATTCTGAGTCAACGATGTATCCGCGTAATCAGCAACGCGAGTTTCAGGATCTAACACCACATTTTCAACAATTGTTCCGAACTTGATAGCGTCCCAAATGATCGGCTCATTCTTCTGAGAAAGATCAATGGTCTTGGCGTAACACCCGCCTTCAATATTGAAAACCGTGTCCTTTCCCCAGCCATGCTCATCATCACCAATTAGAAAACGTTCCGGATCAGCAGACAAGGTTGTTTTGCCAGTGCCTGACAAACCAAAAAATAAGGTTACATCTTCTTCTGTTCCGACGTTGGCCGCACAATGCATTGGCAAAACATCATGCACTGGTAACAAGTAGTTTTGCACAGAGAACATGGCTTTTTTCATTTCACCAGCATAACGCATACCAGCAATAAGCACTTTGCGCTCAGCAAAATTCAAAATGACACAACCGTCAGAATTGGTGCCATCACGCTCAGGTTCACATACAAAGTTAGGGGCATTTAGAATCTGCCACTCGCCTTTGCTTGATGGATTATAGGTTTCTGGACGGATAAATAAATTACGTCCAAACAGCTGATGCCACGCCGTTTCAGTATGCATAATAACAGGTAGATAATATTCATCACCCGCACCGACATGGATATTGGACAAATACGACTCTTGACCATCAAGATAAGTGGCAACACGATCCCACAGCGGAGCAAATTTTTCTTCAGGAAACGGGCGATTAACAGGTCCCCAGTGAATGCTATCTTTACTGGATGCTTCCTCCACAATGAAGCGATCCATAGGAGAGCGGCCTGTGCGAGCGCCTGTTTCAACGACGAGTGCGCCATTATCAGCAAGAACCCCTTCGCCATTATGCAGGGCTTTTTCAACCAACTGCGGCGTCGTTAAATTTTTATGAGTAGTTGTTACTTCTGATGCGAAGTTCATGTTGCTAAGTCCTCTGAACTATAAAGGTTATCTGGTCATTTTTATTATTATGCGAAGTTTTTTCTGTAAAAAGGATAGTAACAAAACAATCTAACAAAAAATATTGTTATAACAATATGTTATTTTATTACCATTTTGTTACTTTCTATAAATACCCAACTCCTTGAAATCTAATAATTTTCACCTGAAATAATGCTGAAACCCCTCTTCGTACATCACATAGACCAATAACTAATAGCATTTTTTGTAGTTTTCTTTCTTTTCTGTTGTCTTTCTACTAAATAGAAATTTATTACCGACACACAAAACAACATAAATCCATAGGCACAATGTTGCCTTTTTCTAAAGGAAAACCACCTAGAGCGTAGGGTTTCTATTAGAAAACATCAAAAAAACATTAAAAATACACAATTAATTGGATTTTTCTTCTCTCTAGTATGTCCTGAATCACCTTGCTTCATGGTAAGATTCTTACCTCAATCCCCTCCTAAAATTGTTCAAAAAGGTTGATCGATATTTATGTTAGAAACAAATCAGAATTGCAATATTGGATTTGTCGGCCTGGGTGTCATGGGTAAAAATTTGGCCTTGAATTTAGCTGACCACGGCTACCGAGTTGCAGGTTTTGATCTTGACACACATAAAATACAAGACGTTCTCAAAACAGAAGCAGCAGAACGCCCTGACTCATCCAAACCAGCACGAATCGTCGGCTGTGAAAGCATGGAAGAAATGCTCTCAAACCTAATAAAGCCTCGCGTCATTGTTGTTTTGGTTCCTGCTGGTAATCCTGTAGACGCTGTTTGCAATAGCTTAATAGACGCAGGTTTAGAAGCAGATGATATCGTTGTTGACTGCGGAAACAGTCAGTGGACAGACACCATTCGTCGAGAAGCAGAATACAAAGAAAAATTCAAATTCTTTGGTACGGCTGTCTCTGGTGGTGAAGTAGGTGCTCGTTTTGGCCCCTCTCTTATGCCTGGTGGCGATGCTGATTCTTGGAAGTACCTACAACCAATGTGGGAAGCCGTAGCGGCAAAAGTAGACAAAGATGGCAAGCCTATCGTTAGTAACACACCTGGCAAGCCGGTTACTGAAGGTGAGCCATGTACTGCTTATTTAGGACCAAATGGCGCAGGTCACTATGTAAAAATGGTTCATAACGGCATTGAATATGCTGACATGCAGCTTATTTGTGAAGCCTATCATCTACTGCGCTCTTTGCTTGGCTACGAGCCAGAAGAGATTGGTAAATTGTTTGAGAAGTGGAACCAAGGCGTTCTAAACAGCTACCTTGTTGAAATTTCGGCAGACATTCTGCAGCAATATGACCACAAAACAGGTGCACCTCTCGTCGATATGATCCTCGACAGCGCTGGGCAAAAAGGCACAGGCCGTTGGACTTCCATTAGCGCGACTCAAATGGGTGTCCCTGCTGGGATTATCAGCGAATCTGTTTACGCTCGAGCACTCAGTACCCTTACAGGTGAAAGAGAGCTTGCCGCAAGCAAGTTAATCGCGGAAGTAGAAAGTGGCGAGATTGAAGCTGAAGCAGTAGAGAAAGCCATTGAAGAAGCACTTTACTGCGCAAAAATATGCGCTTACGCTCAGGGCTTCCAATTACTTCGTGCTGCACAAAAAGAATACGACTGGGCATTTAATTTCAGTGATATCGCGAAAATTTGGCGCGGTGGCTGCATCATTCGAGCGTCTTTCTTACAAAAAATTGCAGACGCTTTTGATGAAAACCACGAGCTTGAAAACCTACTGCTAAGCGATTATTTCGCTGACGCAATGGCAAGCAAGCAAACCGGTTTACGTAAAGCAGTTGTGCTGGCTGCACAATCAGGTATTCCAACGCCTTCGTTTTTCTCAGCATTGGCGTATTTTGACGGTTACCGTTCAGAAGTATTACCTGCAAACTTGCTACAAGCACAGCGCGATTATTTCGGAGCGCACACTTACGAGCGAGTCGACGCTGAAGCTGGACAAAAATTCCATACCTTCTGGCAGGAAGAAGGTCGTCCAGAGCGTAAAGCTTAAACCGAACTTCTAGCCAAAAAAAACCACTGACTTGCTATCGAGTCAGTGGTTTTTTTATTTGAGTTTGGAGTGTTTAAATTTTATTAAAGGCCCTTATTTTTTACATAATAACGTCTCGAACGAAGACGAGGCCGTCATTATTTCATTTTCTTTTCCATTGAAGTCAACATACCTCGAAGCATTCCCAACTCTTGCTGATCTAATCGTGAACGTTGAAACAATCGACGAAAGCGCGTCATCACTTGCATCGGCACATTTGGGTCAAGAAACTCGGTCTGCACCAACACTTTTTCAAGATGCTCAAGCAAGTAATCAATTTGCTCTACATTTGCTGCAGGCACATCCCATTTACTCGCGACCACAGGCGCATCTTTCATAAGTAACGACTTCATACGCAATTCATAAGCAATAACCTGCACGGCCGCGCCTAGGTTCAATGAACTAAATGTTTCAACGGAAGGAATATGAACATGATAGTTACAACGCTGAAGTTCTTCATTGGTCAAACCACGGTCTTCACGACCAAATACAAATGCGGTGACCAAACCTTCATCAAACACTAAGTCCGCTGCTTGCCTTGGGTCAACCAAAGGCCAAGGAATGTTACGTTCACGAGCACTGGTTCCAATAACAAGCTGACAACCTGCAAGCGCTTCTTCAAGGGTATCCACCACCACGGCATTCTCTAAAATATCCGACGCACCAGCGGCACGACTTACCGCGTCATCACTGGGATAATGCTTAGGGCCTACGAGATAAAGATCGGCCAATCCCATATTTTTCATTGCTCGAGCCGCTCCTCCAATGTTGCCTGGATGAGAGGTATTAACAAGGACAATTCTTACTTTATTTTGCATTTTAAGCGGTACCAATTATAACGGTCAGACAATCGCTGTATCTTAACAGATATTTATGACAAAGCCTTAATTGATCAGTTTTTCACCAACAATTCACTGGTAAAATACGCTTTATTACGCTAATATCCGCGCTCTTATTTAGGCACTCTGTCGATTTACACCTTGCTAGAACATTTTTCTTAGTAAGGTTCGTAGGAATACAACAGACCGCCCGCTCTTTAACACTTTATTTGGCAACTTATCGTCTTATCGACGGTATGTGCATTTTTAATGACGAATTAATTGACGGTAAATTATGCAACCTAGAATCAATATCGCACTCAAAGCCGCTCGTGCTGCTGCAGAATACATAGTTCATTCACAAGAAAAACTGCTTTTTGACAAAGAACAAGGTCAGTCCGCTGAGCAAGTTTATGAAACAGTTTGTTCTGGTGCAGAGCGCAGCATTGTTTACCATCTAGAAAAAGCCTACCCAGGTGACACGATTACTACTCGCCTTCAGGGTGCAGTGCAAAAAGGTGAAGAAGGCGAATGGATCATTGATGCGATCCAAGGACAACATTTATTTTCGCGCGGCCTAACAGGCAACGTCATTACAATGAGCTACCTAGTTGCCGGTAAAGTGGAGCACGCTCTTGTGCTAAACCCTCACACCAAAGACGAGTTTTACGCAAGTAAGGGTCGTGGTGCTTACCTGAACAACTCAAGAATTCGCAGCAGTTCTGCTCGTACATTAGAAAACGCAACGATTGCAGCACAATTTCCTGCAACCGATCGTCTTATGCCTTCTCTTTCTGGTCAGTTTGCCGTATTAACGGACATCGCAGAACAAGGCGCACGCGCCGTAATGCAAGATTCTCCAGCCTTAATGCTTGCTAATGTTGCCGCTGGTCGTCTTGATGCCGCTTGGGGTATTAAACTTCAAGAATGGGAAATGCAAGCACCGCTGTTCATTGCAAAAGAATCTGGTTGTCTATTTGCAGGCTTTGATGGCTCACCAAGCCTAGAAAAAGGCAACGTATTATGTGCCGCGCCGCGTTTATTCAAAGTCTTGTTGCCAATTTTGAACAAGCACCTTAACTAATCTTTTAGTTAATCACTAAGATACAAAAAAAGGGCTTCTTTTCTCATGAAAAGAAGCCCTTTTTATTTGTCGAATTATTTGTCTTTCTAATCGTTACGGCTAGTGTTTGTGGTGATGGCTGTGTTCATGGTGATGATCATGCACCTCTTCATCATTGTGCTGATGCTCGCCTGGATAAGACAAACCAATGTCCTGACGAATTTCATCCAACGTAGCAATCAATTCCAGACTATTCTGCCAGCTGTGGTTAGGGCTTTGTATCAGGCCCTCTTCGAGGCATCGGTTTACTTCATCCACTTCAAACTGATAACCATTACCCGGGAAGTCAAACTCTACCGCTCGTACTTTATTGTCCGCGCTAACAACTCGACACGACTTGGCTTTAAACCATTCAGAGTCAATTTCAATATAGCCCTTAGAGCCGGATAGAATCGCTCGGTTAGGGTTACACGAGATCAATGAAGCATCCAACGAAGCTAACTGCCCACTTTCCCAACCTAATAAAATTTGTTCAAAAAGATCCACGTCAGTGTCACCAATAACAGCTTGGTTTTGCACAAAATCAGGCTTCCCAAAGAACAACTGCGCTAAGAAAACAGGATATATACCAATATCCAATAGAGCACCGCCACCCAGTTCAATCTTCATCAAGCGATGACTAGGATCAGTAGGCGCAAGAAAGTTAAAGCTTGCCTGAATGCTATTCAAATCGCCTATTTCGCCCTCTTCAACCCACTCAATAACTTGCTCAATAACCGGATTAAAACGTGTCCACATCGCTTCCATGACAAACACATTGTGTTTCAACGCGAGATCATAAAGTTCTCTCGATTGAATTTCATTGATGGTGAAAGGCTTTTCACACAAAACAGCCTTGCCCGCTAAAATACACGCTTTGACCAAATCATAATGATAAACATGGGGTGTGGCGATATAGATAACATCCACTTCATGACTATTAATAAGCGAAAAATAATCGATAAACGCCAACTCAATATCAAATTCAGCAGAAAATTCATCCGCCGACGCTTTATTACGAGAAGCAACCGCACGAAGTTCGCCCGCTTTGACATGACAAAAATCACTAGCAAATAAATGCGCGATTTGACCTGTACCAATAATACCCCAGCGTACCTTCTTCATAGGATCCTCCCCATAGACACAATCAAAAACATTAACGCCCAAAAAGCCTTTTAGTATTTCGTACACTGACGCTAAAAAAACGCACTAAGTTTGACGTCAAAAAAGATTATAGTCCACTGGCATTTTCAAGCACTTGGTTTCGCTCACTTAATTCTCTCACTCGCGCCTCTAACTCAAGCACTCGCGCTTCAAGTTGCTGCGTATATTCATCGCCAGTACTGGACGAAGATGATGGTTCAGACCACGTTGTCGTTGCTCGTTCAGTCTCAGAGCAAAAGCACTCCTGATAACGCTGCTCTCGCTTACCAGGTTCTCTTGGTAACTGGCAAACATATGGACCACCCGTTTTACTGTGCAACGATTGCAATGCGGCTTCAACCTCATCTCGCGATTGGAAACCGTGTAAACGACCGCTGCGTGAGCGTAATTCACCCGGCGTTTGAGCGCCTCGTACAAATAGTAAGCAAACGACCGCCGTTTCGGCCGATGATAATTGCAAATCGGAAAATTCCGTATTACAAAATCTGTGCTGATATTTACTAACACGACTATGAGACCCTGAAATTTCCGTCACTAAACCACGAGCCTGTAACGCATCTACACCATCTTGAATCTCTAACGGTGACAACTGGGTAACGGGGTCTCGATTGGACTTTTGATTACAAGCATTAACAAGGGCATTTAAGCTAAGAGGGTACTGATCTGGCGTCGTAATCTCTTTTTCCATCAGACAACCAATGATACGCATTTCGATAAAATTCACTTCGTAATAACTCATAACTTCCCCTAACGGCCATTAGTCTATTTATCTTTAGCGTGATCTTTTAAAGGTCTTAAAAGGCATCACCAATACTTCTTTTAACGATGCGGGCTGATACGTTTTAGTTTCTGGCAGTCCTATTTTTAGGTTCTCATCACCTTCTAACGCATGGTTTCTTTTGCTCATGAAAAGCGCGTCCCAGATACTCAAAAAGAACCCATAATTACTGTTTGCTTCAAGACTCACCCTTGAATGGTGTATTCGATGCATATCTGGCGTCACCAATATTGTCTTAACCCAAGC
>CAXBGJ010000034.1:0-20497 GCA_963975045.1 uncultured Marinomonas sp.
CACGCAAGTTAAGCGAGTTGATAGAGCTATGGGACGACACACACGGCCATTTTTTGCGAGACGGTAAGCGTTGTAAAAGTAAGTTGCTAATGATAGCTGAGCAATTGGGCGACCCAGTAGGCTCTAACCTTACTCGCTTGGAGTACACTCGATGGCGCACCCAGCGATCTAAGGAAGGTAAAAGTCCCAAAACGCTAAACAATGACCTGGGGTATTTATCGTCTATGTTTAATACTTTGGCCAAAGCTGAAGAGATTCATTACACCAACCCGCTAACCGCCGACGATAATGTGAAAGTCCCAGAGAATGAGCTTTCGTATTTAACACACGAACAAATAAAAGAGCTATTAGACGAAACCAAGAAGGGCGATAACCCACACGGTTACCTGATAACAAAGATTTCACTATCAACAGGCGCAAGATGGGGCGAGGCTGAAGGCTTAACCGTGCAGCGTGTGCTAAATAATCAAGTAAGCTTTACCGACACGAAAAGCGGCAAAGATAGAAGTGTCCCGATTACCCAAGCGCTATACGACGAAATACACGAACACGCCAAACTAACAAAGAGGAATACTGTTTTTACTGGCTCAATAAGCAGCTTTAGAAGGGCACTTAAACGCACGACAATAGAATTACCAAAAGGTCAAGCCGCCCATGTATTAAGACACACCTTTGCTAGTCATTTTATGATGAACGGCGGCAATATATTAGCACTGCAAAAAATACTAGGTCATAGCGACATTAAAATGACCATGCGATATGCCCACCTGTCTCCAGATTATTTAGAAGAGGCAATTAGGTTAAATCCTTTATATGTTTTGGGGAAGTTATGAATCATCAAGAAACTTTAGAAAATTATATTTCCTGTCTTACCGATATTAAGAAAAGAACAGAGGTAATAAGAAGGATTTTAAATAATATTGTGCTAGAAGATGATGTAGTTACTGTTGAAATATTAGCTCTCCAATTTCGAAAAGTGTTTGAGCTAATCGCATTGACTGGCATTGTAGCTAATCGTGAAAAGTATGCAGAAATAAATAAAGATTTTCATAAAAACTATCATGCTAGAAATATTATAAAATCTTTAAAAGAAATTAACCCTGACTTCTTTCCGGTTCCTGTTAGAGGCGAAAAAACAGGAACATATAATAACGGCCAACATAGCAATTATGTTATGGAAAAGCTAGGGAAGGGGGCTTTAACGGAAAATCAGCTTACAAACTATTGGGACCGATGTGGTTCTTTGTTGCATGCCACCAATCCATATGGAGAGCCTAAAAAAATAAAACAGACTTTGAAAGTGATGCCGGACTGGCTGGGCGGAATTGTTAAATTACTAAACTCACATAATTCTATGGGGATAAATGGAGAGTATATGATTGCAGCTACAATGCAGTCTGAGAAAACAGGTGCTGTTCATGCAGCCTTTTTTGAGAAATTAGTTGGGTCTACAGTCTTGGATTCTGGAGAAATCATAGGCAATAAAAAACCACCCGAAGGTGGTTTTAAATTCGATGCTTCATACGTGCATCCAGTTCCTTTTAAAAAGTGCAAACCCTTCTAAAAACAACCGTTTAATTGGTGGAGGCGGGGGGGGTCGAACCCCCGTCCGTCAGTCCTCTGCCATCGGCTCTACATGCATAGTCACTTCAATTATTTGACCACGAACCGCCCGAAGGACAGGGTGTTAATGGCGAGCCTACTTAATCTTAGAACCTTATCCCTAGGCGGGGCATCGGTTAGCATCTAGTAATTTATGATACTGCAGAATCTCTGGCTACAAGCAACCTGAGGGCAGCACACTAGCAGCGGTTTAGGCTGCTAAAGCGTAGTTTTCGTCGTTTGCGACTATAAAATTGATGCGGGGGATTAACGAGATCACGCATCACTCTCGACATGCACCTTTGGGTTTGTAACCGACGTCGAAACCATGTCGCCCCCAAAAAGTAACTCAAGTCTAACGGAAACAATGTGCTTACGCTAGACATAACGCTGAAATATTCAGTATCTACACGATTGAAATAAAGTGTTAGATGTGGTTTTTCATTAGTCGTTCTTTGTCTCTTGACCAATCACGATCTCGTTCTGTATCGCGTTTGTCGTGGTCTTTTTTACCGGTTACTAAGGCCACTTCACACTTGATTTTGTTGCCTTTCCAGTACAGCGCCATGGCCGCACAGGTTTTGCCTTTCTGTTCTGTCACTTGAATGATTTTCTCAAGCTCTTTGCGATTCAATAGCAGTTTGCGTTGGCGCATTGGCTCGCAGACTACGTGTGTTGAAGCGCTAAGCAGTGGCACAATACGCGCACCAACAAGCCATGCTTCGTTTTGGTGAATGATTACGAAGGCATCTACTAATTGAGCTTTGCCTTCGCGCAGACTTTTTACTTCCCAACCAGATAAAACCAGTCCGGCTTCGAACTTCTGGTCAACAAAGTAGTCAAATTTTGCACGTTTATTTAGCGCAATAGTGCCCGTGCTACTGGATTTTTTCTTTACTTTACTCATAGTTGGAAATTATACGGTCGATAGCGGCAAAAACCTATGCTTTTCTTGAGGTATGCGCCTGAATGTTAGAAAATTCGCACTTGTTAATTAATTTGTCTGGTTAGGTCTTGTGAGCGTGTTGGCTTCGTCTGCATTTTCCTCCTTTACTTAAACACTTGTTGTGTATTTAGAGCTTAAATTTATGCCTGAAAGTCGATGTTTACAAGGTATCTGGTCAAGTCCATGGATATTTATTTTTGCTGCCAGTGGATCGGCAGTGGGGCTTGGGAATATTTGGAAATTTCCTTATGTGTTAGGGCAAAACGGAGGTGGTGCCTTTTTGTTGGTGTACTGCCTGTGTTTGTTGCTGGTTGGCCTTCCTGTATTGATGGCGGAGGTGGCGTTGGGCCGCACGGTTCGTTCTAACCCTATCGATACGGTAAATGATTTAAGCGAGCGTCGCATCGTGCATAAAGCTTGGGTGTTTGTGCCTTGGTTGGCCGGAGTGACGGGTTTTTTGATTCTGACTTTCTACAGTGTCATTGCAGGATGGTCCTTTGCGTATTTAGAGCGTGCTTTATCGGGTGATTTCAAAGAGGTTACTCAGGTTGGTGCGGCGGTTATGTTTGATGATTTATTATCTGATCCAACGGAGATGCTGCTCTGGCATTCTGTCTTTATGGCGTTGGTGGTGTTGACGGTTGGTCAGTCTGTTACCCGTGGATTATCGGCGGTTGTACGTTTGTTGTTGCCTACTTTAGTGGTGAGTTTGATTCTGCTTTCGGGTTATTCCATGATGATTGGGAATACCGCTGAAGCAATGGACTTTATGTTTCGTTGGTCTTGGCAGGATATTACATTCGATGTTGTTTTCGCCGCAGTCGGACTTGCTCTGTTTAGTTTGAGTGTCGGTATGGGGGCGATGTTTGCCTATGGCGCTTACATGAGTAAGCGGATGTCCATTGCACGTGCTTGTAGTATTGTTGTTGGGGTGGATTTGCTGGTGGCAATCTTGGCCGGCTTGGTTATCTTTCCGTTGGTCTTTTCCTTTCAAATTGATGTGGAAGCGGGCCCAAGTTTAACCTTTGTGTCTTTGCCTATCATTTTTGGTAGTCTCCCCGGCGGCCAGTTTTTTGCTGGTGTCTTCTTTTTGCTACTGGTGGTCGCAGCGTTGACTTCTGCTATATCAATGTTGGAATTGTTTGTTGCTTGGTTGCATGAAAAATTTTACATTGCGCGTTTAAAGGCGGCTTTTTTAATGGGATTGGCTGTCTGGTTTCTTGGTATTGCGGTGTTATTGTCTTTTAATCATTGGGACAGCAAAATTATCTTTGGGATGAATTTTTTTGAGTTGTTAGATGAGCTTACATCTCTGATCCTTTTGCCAATTGGCGCGATTCTATTGTCTGTTTTGGTGGCTTGGTTTATACCGCACTCTATGCTGCGAAATGAAATGATTACGAATCAAGCTAATCATTTTCAATGGTGGTACAAGACGTTAAAATACATCAGTATTCCTGCAATGTTATTGATTACTTTTGCCGGTTGGATAGGAGTTTAGTTTGAGTCATATAGAGCGTTTTGCTCATGTTAATTACAGTTGCGAGCAGATGTTTGCGTTGGTTAATGATATCGATGGTTATCCAGAATTTGTGCCAGGGTGCTTGGCTTCTACATTGATTTCGCGAACACCGACTGAAATCGTGGCGTCCTTAGATGTAGGGAAAGGACCAGTACGACAATCCTTTACGACAAAGAATTTTTTGGAAAACTATAGCCGAATAGAAATGACCTTAGTGAAAGGGCCATTTAAAAGTCTGCACGGAGTATGGACTTTTACCGAGCTGTCACCGACGAGCTGCAAAATTATGCTTAGTATTAACTTCGAATTAAGCGGCATGCTGAAATTTGCTTTTGGCGGCGTGTTTAGCCAGATAGCCAATACGATGGTGGATTCTTTTAGCAAGCGTGCAAAAGTGGTATACGGTGAATAGTATGAGAGTTGAAGTAGCTTATGCTTTGCCTAACAAGCAAAAAATTATTACGTTGGAAGTTGAAGAGGGCTGTACCGTTCGCGATGCTGTTCGTCATTCCAATATTACTGTTTTTTTTCCAGATGTGGATGTAGAAACCATTAAAGTTGGTATCTTTGGAAAAACGGTACGAAATGCAGAAGAACAAGTGTTAAAAGAAGGTGAGCGTGTTGAGTTGTATCGTGAGCTGAAGGTTGACCCTAAACAAGCTAGAGCCAACCGAGCAGCAAAAACAACAAAAGGTTAGTTGTTTTTAATTTGTGTTAAAACGCCATCGCTAAAAATTAGCACTAGGTCGTTAGCATCACTTTTTTTGGTGTCTGGCGTTGCATATCGAGTTGTGTATAAATAATGCCATTCGTCTGGTTTAAAGGTATCTTTTAACATTGGGTTCCCCAGTAGGTAAGTTACCTGAGATTCGGACATGCCAACTTGTACCTGTGATAGCTGTTCCTTTGTTATAAGGTTTCCTTGTGTTACCGGAACCTTGTAAGGTGGTGGGAATAAACTGCATGCGCCAAGCGAAAGTGCCGCGCATAGTATAAAAACTGATTTTTTCATTTGTATTATCCTTACTCTGGTATGCTAATGATAAAGTAATTATCAATAAGATCGAATAGAGAATGACTCATGACTAGCGAAAATCAAGAGCTAAAGAAAGCGGGACTCAAGGTAACTTTGCCACGAGTGAAAATTTTACAAATTCTTGAGACTGCAGGTGACCGCCATATGAGCGCGGATGATGTCTATCGTACCCTGCTCGATCAAGGTGAAGACGTAGGCTTGGCAACGGTCTATCGTGTTTTAACTCAATTTGAAACAGCTGATTTGGTTCAGCGTCATCACTTTGAAGCAGGCACTGCTGTTTTTGAGTTGGCGAAAGGCGATCATCACGATCACATGATTTGTTTAGAGACTGGTAAAGTGATTGAGTTCGTTGATCCTATTATTGAGCAACGTCAGCATGAAATTGCTGAAGCGCATGGCTTCGATATTGAAGATCACAGTCTGATTATGTATGTGCGTCCAAAGAAAAAATAAACACTCTCTTACGTTATAGTGAGTGTGAAGGGCTTAAATTGCAGAGTTTAAGCCCTTTTTTTGATTTTTTGTTACTGTAACTGAACATTCCCAAGCATTTCACGAGCGTGCGCTAAGGTTTGCTCTGTAAGTTCTAGTCCACCTAATAGGCGTGCAATTTCGTGAGTGCGTTCTTGATCCTTTAATAATGCCACTTGTGACGATGTTGCTTCATCCGCAACTAATTTACTGACGCGTAGGTGTTGATTGCCTTGAGCAGCGACTTGAGCTAAATGAGTAACACAGAACACTTGTCCGCGTTTGCCAACAGAGCGAAGCATGCGACCGACCACTTCGGCGATACCGCCACTGATACCAACGTCTACTTCGTCAAATACCAAGGTCGGAATAATCGATGTATGCGCGGTAACCACTTGGATTCCTAAACTGATTCGTGACAACTCACCGCCTGATGCCACTTTGCGTAGTGGTTGAGCTGGCTGTCCTGGGTTGGAGGCGATCATGTATTCGATGTCTTCAAAGCCGTTAGCCGTCACTTGATTAAGTGGTTGGCACTTAATAAAGAAACGAGCATGGGGCATACCTAAGCCATGAACTTGTTCTTCCACTTTTTGAGCGAGGTCGTCTTTTGCTGTGATGCGCTTCTCGGTCAATGTTGTGGCAAGTGCGGTTAGGGTTTCGTAGGCTTGTTCTTCTTTTTCTTTTAGCGATTCTAAGCTTTCTTCACTGCCTTGTAGGCTATTCAGTTCTATTTCGACACTTTCTCGCAATATTAAAAGTGTTTCTGGGAGTGTTCTGTGTTTTCGAGCTGTTTCATAAATATCGGATAAGCGCTGCTCTACCTCGGTAAGGCGTTCTGGGTTTTGCTCCAGCGTATCTTGGTAGTGATGTAAGCTATCCGCGGCTTCTTGGGCTTGAATAAGCGCGGTGTTCATCATTTCGAGCGCGCTTTCGAGCTCTTTGGTGGTTGGGTTGATTTGGTTGGCACTATTAATGGCTTGATGTAATAAAGAGCAAACGTTGCCTTCGTCACTGTCGATCAAAATGCCACTGGCTTGATAGGCTTTAAATTGCGAATCAGCAATATTGGATAAAAAGGCTTGTTCGTTTTCCAATGCTTCAATCTCACCTTTTTGCAGATCGAGTTGCTGGAATTCTTGAGCTTGATAGGCGAGAAGTTGAATTTTAGCATTCTGTTCAGACGAACGATTTTGTTGAGCTGACAGCTCTTCTTTTAGCTGTCGCCAAACAGTGTATTGCTGGCTTACTTTTTTGCTTAAGTCAGTCAACTGGCCATAAGCATCAAGTTGTTGCCTTTGCGCATTCTTTTTTAATAACGACTGATGTTCGTGCTGTCCGTGGATATCAACAAGTTGACTGCCCACTTCTTTTAAGTCGCTTAAGGTGCAAGGGCGGCCATTTATATACGCTTTCGAACGACCTTCCTTGCTGATGACGCGACGTAGTATGCAATGTTGGTCATGCTCTAGATCTCTTTCCTCAAGCCATTTATGAACATGAGGGTATTGCTGTATATCGAAGCTGGCGCTGATGTCAGCTCTTTTTTCACCATGCCTTACAACCGCGGCGTCAGTACGATCGCCTAAGCATAAAGACAAGGCGTCCACCATAATGGATTTACCGGCGCCCGTTTCACCTGAAATCACGGTCATGCCTTTTTTGAATTCCAGCTCTAGGGATTCAACAATGGCGAAGTTGGAGATAGCGATACTGGTCAGCATAGAGTGCTCCGAAATAGAAAATATTTTATATGGTTATTTATACAGTAGTTGGTTGTTTTTTGACAAGTCTAGTTCGTAAATTTAATTTTCTAGTTGAGTGCTGTTAAGGTGAAGATTGGTGAAATGGTGATGAAGAAAGTGAACAAACAAGCGCGATTCAATTTAGGGCGGATAACCGCTTGATCGCGAAAATATAAAATCGAGTACTAATCGGTTAAAAGGCGGCATTCCCCATTTTTTATGACCATTTTTAATACGCTATTTATGGTGTTTTCCTCAGGTATGAATTAGATGATGCATTTATGTAGGGTTAAAAAAATCTTTATCATGTGTGTTTTGTTCATTATTGTTTTTCCGCTCCATGCACAACCTTTAACGCCAACAAATTGGCAGCTGCTAGAGAATGGCCATGAGCCACTGATGTTAACGATTTCCAATGATGACGATGAATTTGGGTCTTTGTCTCTTAGAAAAAATGGCATTGAGTTGTATGAACAGCAGGTGACTCACGCTGAATTGCTGGGAGCGTGTGTGAACAAAAGTACAGGCGCTATTAACGTTATCTTTACTGATGTAATGGAGGGCGTTGGTATTGAGCAAGCGTATGCATTGATTAAGCAGCCTCATTGGCAGTTGGTGGCGTTACCCCAAGAGGATGATTCTATTCATTTGGAAGGAATTGAGTCATGCGATGACCTGTTGAGTGACTGGACATTAGACGAAGAGCCCGTTCGTTGTGAGTGTGATTTTAATGATGTAATAAAACAGCAGGCCATAGATGATCAGTGGGATCACTTGCTTAGTGTGTTTTTGACCGGTCTTTACTCGGAACCCTCTTTCGATAGATTGATGCCTAAGTTAATAGAGGGCTCATCAGAGCTGGAGGCCTTATTGACCCAAGCGAAAAGTGATAAAGACATTGCGTTTGAATCAATCTCAGGAGAACGGCGGTGGGTGATCATTGAGCGCTCTCGCGGTACTTATCAATCGCTGTCTGTTGGATTACTTAAGCAAGAAGGGCAATGGCATCTTTGGTATTACACGACGGGAAACAGTAAGTCGTTTAATGCGATTGAAAATATCAAACAGAAAGATAACAAGGTGCTTGCTGCAACACTGTGTGTCGAGGATTGTGATTGGTGGGGGCAATTGGCAGATATTAAGATTGACCTGATGACACTGACTATCTTTATTACTCCTCACGATGAGTAACTAGGTGTCTCTATATAGAGGATTGTGAATGAACGTATGGATCAATATTAAGCGCCAATGTACGCTGTATTATTTGAATTTAAGAGAGAGGCTTAATGTCATGTTTAGGCTTAAGGAATCACATAATAAACATCCGATTTTACTTAAAATTGCCATACAGCAGAAAATAGAGATTTTATTGAATCAGCAATTTGAAGACGCAAAACGTAAAAAAAAACTGACTTACCAGTGGGGAAATGTTGGTTGGCAAATTGAAAGTGCTACAGAGCAGAGCGCTTTAATAACGCAATGGCATGACGAAGAAGACTCAGTAGAGTATTTCAAGCGTGTGTTAATCGAAATGGTAGGTTTAGTCGAGCATTATCGAATCGATGAAAATGATGAAAGTGGATACGCTTTAGGGACTGTGCGAGAAATTCAGAATGCATTAATTGAAATGGCTAAGGCGAATCAATGAACGCCCGAGGGCGATTTCATAATGTAAAAAAAAGGGCTGTTTTAGCTGCAGCCTTCTAATAAAAATATGGCATCGCTACCAGCGTGTATCGCGGTAATGCGATTATTCATATCCGTCTCAAATCGAATACCGCGATCTTTTTCTTTATCCCACCAGGTTAAATATCGTGCGGCTGGCCCTAGGTACTCGTGGGGTTCGTTTTTGAGCCCAACAGGGTAGCGCTCGTGAATGAGCTTTGCGCTGTCATGAATTGTTAATCCTGTGTCCGTTTTTATATTCATTTTATGTTGGTTATCAATGTCTTCGTAGATCGATATGCGTTCAATTATGCCATCTACTACCATGACAATTAATTCTGGAGGGTGGTTTTCTAGGATGAAGCTTTGACAGTCATTATTTACATCGTAAGGTGTTTGCTCGTTAGCAAGAATGAACTTAAGAGAAAGGGTGGTTTGTGCTTCGCTCAATGTCATACCGGTACGGATGCTTTCATAGCCATATGGGCTTAACTTGTTGCTAGTCGCGTTGCTCTCCAAGCTAAAGATGAGTGGCATGATCGTAACTAGCAAGGTTTTGATATTCAATGATGCTTCCTCTTTAGGTTATTTTATAGGCAACGTTAGTAGCGATTTTTTGACGATTGAATTTTAGTATAGCAATTTATTGAAATTAGAAAATGCAGCGAAGAAAAGGGTGGTTAAAAAACATATTTATTGCTCTTCGTTTTTTTAGGCGTTTGATTCTGTATGCATAGAGGCTGGTTATTGTGAGCTGCCTCACTTATATTGTTATTTTGATATATTTTAATGATTTTGGTCGTTTTCAATCATCCCTCCCTAGGCAGGACATCAAAATATGAAGCGCATAGGAAAGATTTTTTTCATTGTTTTAATGATGAATGGTTTTGTAAGTGCAGACGCGGCATTGGCGCCTTCCGCTGTTAATGTGCGTGATTTACAGACAATGGTTAGATTTATAGAACAACATCAAAAAGTGGCTTCTACACTCGAACGAATCGATTTTGACGAACTGACTGTTGTGTTTGATCGTGGCTGTCGTGCTTATTTTGAAAGAAAAAAAACAGGCTTTTTCACGTCAAAACCTGGGCCTCAAGCGGACATTGTTTTTAAAATCAGTAGCTGCACACTAACGGATGATCCTGAGGGATAGCGCTTATGTTTGATAGAAAAAGGCCGGATTCGGTTTCATATTTATATAAATGGTTTTTTCTCGCTCTTTTTTCGATAGGGGCTTTAGTGCTTCAAGGTTGCTTGCCTGTTATTGAGAAAAGTTATAAAACGCCAGAGGTGAAAGGCAAACTGGTGTTTTTTATGCCCGATGCCCAAACATTATTTGAGCCGGCTGTCATGGCAAAGATTTATCATAAAGGCCATCCTGAAACGGCGGTTTATTCAGACGAAAAGGGCTTCTTCCTCTTGCCTGCCATTACTAAGGTTGAGGCGAAATTACTGATGATGGGGCATTCATATTTTAACTATCCCATTATCGTAGAAACAGATTTGAAGCGTTATCTTATTTTTGCAGAAGCCGCACGCAGTATGCGCTCATTGGAAACTGCAGATCTTGATTCAATTATTCTAGAGACGCTTGATGGCATCAATGAGCACGACACCGATGTAGCCACAAAATCTGCATGGCCTTGCAATATAGAGCTTATACATCATCTTGATCAGGCTATTTATACTGCGCAGCGTTTGTTGGATTCTTCTAAAGATTCAGTGGTGGATACTGGCTATATGGCGAATCATTACGGGCAAACTAGACGTTTACAGTATGAGGCAAAAGCAAGCTGTCAATGGCAGGAGATTAGCGACGAGGCTCAGTTTCGTCACCTTTCTGAGACGCGCGAGTATTTTTCCAATGTGGATAGTATACTCTCCGTCTGCCGTCCCTCCGAGACGCAAGGGTATTTTTCTAGCGCCGATAGAGTTTGTCATATATCCGAGACGCACGAATAGCCTTCAGATGAGGGTGGCAGGTTAGATGCCACCGTTTTTGAGCAGCAGTAAATGTGTCTGTTGCAACATGGCTTATCGGGCAGCATGAGTGAACGTGAACACAATTTGTTGTAGTCTGAAGTAAGAAAGGCGCTTGAATCAGGTCAGCGTCTTTGGGTTGTATTTTGTCATCAATTTTGTCATCCATTTTGTAGCAGAGATATCCACTCTTCTGCATTTCAGAATGTCTTTGTGTCCTCCGTTTTTTATGTAAAAACCCTCTGATAAAACATGACTTATTGCTGATTTTTCTCTGCAGCCTAATTTAGTAATTAATTCCCATGAAATTAATGCGGTTTTAGTATTGAAAGGCAAAAAGCTGTCCCCATATAACCAGCACAGAGAAAGAATTGTTTCTGTTATTTGGAGTTAAAGAATGAGTGAGCAGCAAAAAAATCCTAATCTAGACGCGGAGCAAGTTTTGAAAAGCGAAACGCAAAACGAAACAGTAGAAGAACTTTTGGAGCCTGAAGCAGAGCTTTTAGAGGAAGTTACTGAAAATGATGAGCTTGCAAAAGCATTAGAAGAAGTCGCTCAGTATAAAGAAGCGGCACTTCGAGCTCATGCCGATGCGCAAAATGTGCGCCGTCGTGCGGAGCAAGATGTTGAAAAGGCGCATAAATTTGGCGTCGAAAAGTTTGCGAAATCAATTGTGAATGTTGCGGATAATCTTGAACGAGCGTTGACATCAGCTCCTGAAACGGGTGAATCCGATCCTGTTCGTGAAGGTGTTGAGCTTACGTTAAAAGATTTGCTTGAAACCTTAGCGCGTTTTGAGGTGGTCGTGGTTGATCCACATGGCGAACCTTTCAACCCAGCATTGCATCAAGCTATCACCATGGTGCCAAATCCTGAGTTAGAGCCAAACACGGTAATGGATGTTGTGCAAAAAGGTTATACGCTCAATGGCCGTCTATTGCGTCCAGCAATGGTTGTTGTTTCAAGCGCGGCTTAAATTGCCTGTCATTTTTTTGACACTAAGCGCTTGAAATATAAAAAAGCGGACCCAAATACAGAATCATCATTGTAATAAACGAATTTATTGGAGAGACAAACCATGGGTAGAATCATTGGTATTGATTTAGGTACAACGAACTCTTGTGTTGCCGTATTAGATGGCGAGAAAGCACGTGTAATTGAAAATGCTGAAGGCGATCGCACCACACCGTCCATCGTTGCTTATGCAGAAGATGGTGAAGTATTAGTCGGTCAATCTGCTAAGCGTCAAGCGGTAACAAACCCAACAAATACTGTGTTCGCGGTTAAGCGTTTGATCGGTCGTAAGTTTAAAGATGATGTTGTACAAAAAGACATCTCTATGGTGCCTTACAAAATCGTAGCGGCTGATAACGGCGATGCGTGGGTAGAAGTGAAAGGCGAGAAGAAAGCGCCACCACAAATTTCTGCTGAAGTTCTTAAGAAAATGAAGAAAACAGCGGAAGACTTCCTAGGCGAAAAAGTAACAGAAGCCGTTATTACGGTACCTGCTTACTTCAATGATTCTCAGCGTCAAGCAACGAAAGACGCTGGTAAAATCGCGGGTCTAGAAGTAAAACGTATTATCAACGAACCAACAGCAGCAGCTTTGGCTTACGGTCTAGATAAAAGTACTGGCGACTCTACTATCGCGGTTTATGACCTTGGTGGTGGTACATTCGATATTTCTATCATCGAAATCGCTGACGTAGATGGTGAGAAGCAATTCGAAGTATTGTCTACAAATGGTGATACTTTCCTAGGTGGTGAAGATTTCGATATGCGTGTTATCGAATTCCTAGCGGCTGAATTTAAGAAATCATCTGGTATCGATTTACATAACGATCCATTGGCGCTACAACGCTTGAAAGAAGCGGGTGAAAAAGCGAAAGTTGAGTTGTCTTCTTCTTCTCAGACAGAAGTTAACTTGCCTTATATTACTGCCGATGCGTCTGGTCCTAAGCACTTGAACGTGAAATTGACACGTTCTAAATTAGAGTCATTGGTTGAAGAGCTTGTGTTGAAATCTCTTGAGCCTTGCCGTCAAGCATTGAAAGATGCTGATCTGACAGCGGCTGATATCGACGAAGTTATCTTGGTTGGTGGTCAAACACGTATGCCAATGGTTCAAGCGAAAGTAACAGAGTTCTTCGGTAAAGAGCCACGTAAAGACGTAAACCCAGATGAAGCGGTTGCGATTGGTGCTTCTATCCAAGGCGCGGTACTTTCTGGTGATGTAAAAGACGTTCTTCTTCTAGACGTTACTCCTTTGTCTCTAGGTATTGAGACAATGGGCGGCGTGATGACAGCGTTGATCGAGAAAAATACAACGATCCCGACGAAGAAGTCACAAACTTTCTCTACAGCAGAAGACAATCAAAATGCAGTGACTATCCATGCATTGCAAGGTGAGCGTAAACAAGCGTCTCAGAACAAATCTCTAGGTCGTTTCGATTTAGCAGATATTCCACCTTCTCCACGTGGTGTTCCACAAATCGAAGTAAGTTTCGATCTTGATGCCAACGGTATTTTGAGTGTGTCTGCGAAAGACAAAGCAACCGGTAAAGAACAGTCTATCGTGATTAAATCTTCTTCTGGTTTGAGTGACGAAGAAGTTGAAAAAATGGTTCAAGACGCTGAAGCAAACGCGGAAGAAGATCGCAAGTTCGAAGAGCTTGTACAAGTTCGCAACACAGCCGATGGCATGATCCACGCGACGCGTAAAACATTGGTTGATGCTGGCGATAAAGCAACAGCGGAAGAGAAAGAAGCGATCGAAACAGCGATTACTGAACTTGAAGAAGCGCTAACATCTAATGACAAAGAGAAGATCGAAGAGAAAACCAATGCGTTGACTCAAGCGTCTGGTTCTTTGGCTCAGAAGATGTATGCAGACGCTGAAGCTGGTGAGCAGCCAGCTGAAGGTGAACAAGCTAAGTCTCAGGATGATGCGGTTGACGCTGAGTTCGAAGAAGTAAAAGAAGATAAAAAGTAAGCGTTAAATCTTATTTTTGCCCTTGTCAAAAAGGGTTGTTGATAGCGAACACGGTTTTAGGACCGTGTTTTGCTATTTGTAATGTCTTAGATTGACGACTTTTCAGATTCTTTAGATTCAGATTTTTTAATTCAGATTTTAATTCAGACTTTTTAATTCGGGAAACCTTCGATGAGCAAAAGAGACTATTACGACGTTCTTGGGGTGGCCAAAAGCGCGGATAAGAAAGATATTAAAAAAGCTTATCGTTCTTTAGCGAATAAGTACCATCCAGATAAGAACCCAGATAACCCAGAAGCACTTGAGAAATTCAAAGAGCTGGCTGAAGCGTATGAAATCCTGTCTTCTGATGATAAACGCGAAGCTTATGATCGATTTGGCCATGAAGGTGTTAATGGTCAAGGCGGCGGTTACGGCGGTGGTGCTGGAGCTGGTGGTTTTAGTGATGTTTTCGGTGATGTATTTGGTGACATTTTTGGCGGCGGTGGTGGTGGCGGTCAAAGCCGAACTCGTCGTGGTTCCGATTTGCGTTACACATTAGAACTTGACCTTGAACAAGCCGTTTGGGGATGCGAAGAAAAAATTCGTATACCAACGCTGGTGAATTGTAAGAAGTGTGAAGGTTCTGGTGCGAAGAAAGGCTCAACGCCGAAAACCTGTGGTACGTGTGGTGGCGCAGGCCAAGTCCGTATGTCACAAGGCTTTTTCTCTGTTCAGCAAGCGTGTCCAGAGTGTCATGGTGCCGGTCAAGTTATCAGCGATCCTTGTCATGATTGTCATGGCCAAGGCCGTGTGCAAGAGTATAAAACACTTAATGTTAAAATTCCTGCCGGCGTAGACACAGGCGATCGTATTCGTTTGTCTGGCGAGGGGGAAGCGGGAACGCATGGCGGCCCAGCGGGTGACTTGTTTGTTCAAGTTTCAGTTAAGCCGCACAATATTTTTGAGCGAGATGGTGCGAACTTATATTGTGAAGTCCCTATCAGCTTTACCACAGCAGCATTGGGCGGTGAAATTGATGTACCGACGTTAGATGGTCGCGTGCGTTTGAAAGTAACGGCAGAATGTCAGACGGGCAAATTGTTCCGCCTTCGTAATAAGGGTGTGAAACCCGTTCGTGGCGGCCCGGTGGGTGATTTGATTTGTAAAGTAGTGATTGAGACTCCTGTGAATCTTACTGCTCGTCAAAAAGAGTTATTCACAGAATTGTCTGAAAGCATGGGAGAGGGAACGAATCACTCGCCTAAGCAAAAAAATTGGTTTGATGGTGTGAAACGTTTCTTTGACGACATTAAGAAGTAAAAGATTTGTTGTTCCTATCGTTTAAAAAAGGCGCCTATTTGGCGCCTTTTTCTTTTAGTAAGTAGTCAATGTAGTTGCGTAGTAAATTGGCGGCATTGGTGAAGCTTTTATTGTTCGGAATAATAAAGTCCGATTTGCTGCGAATATCTATCGTCTTTAATGAGGCTTGGCGTACATGACGCATGTAACGGCTGGTTACTTCGTTCACATCTCGACCACGTTCGGCGATGTCTCGCTTCAATCGTCGAACGATCGCGATGTCCATGTCGGTGTCGACGTAGAGTAGATAATCAACGGCATCACGAATGCCTGCGTCTTGAAACATCATGTGACCTTCTACCAATACAATGTGAGTAGGGTCTAGATTTCGATATCCTGTGCGTTTGTGTTGTGAGTGATCATAAACAGGAATTTCGTTTGGTTGCTGACGGTTTTTACAGTTATGAATGGCCATCGTTATACTTTCAAGGTCTAACGAGTTTAGATCGTCAAAGTTGTATACATCTGGGTCAATACTGCCGCATCCATTATAGAAACTGTCTTGGCAAAGAACGGTGATTTTATCGCCTTGACCTTCCGCTAATAGAGAGCATAGTCGGCTTTTTCCGCTGCCGGATACGCCTGTAATGCCAATAACAAGAGCCATGAATTACCTCAATAAATAAAGTTTTGATGCTCCTTGGGCTGAAGGAGTTTATAGTGTCGTATTATATATCAGGTTTGTCTTTTTTTGCCCAGTCAAACTGGAACATGTTATCTCAATGGGGAAAGGTTAATGTTTAGACAATTTACTTCAGTGTTTACCTTGTTGATTCTTGTTTTAGTGGGAATGACGACGGTTGTAAATGCAAAAACGACTGAAACTCCTCAGTTTTCTAATATCGCCGAATTGTTTGGTTTGCCACTGAATGATTTGAGCTTGTCTCGGTTGGAAAAGCAGCTTGATAGCATGGGGCTACATAGTTACCCTTCTTATAAAGAGGGAGAAGTGAGCTACAGTTTGGGACCTGAAGGTATTTTGGGTGTTACTAATGCGACCATCTTTTCGAATTCATCTAGGTATGTGAGTCAGGCACTGTTGTCAGGCGTTGTGGGAAACCTTGAAAAGCGCCAAGCGCTGGGGGAGTTACTGCAAAAAAAGTACGGCGCTCCTAGTGAGGGCTACTTAAATGACGGCATAGGTCGTTCAAAGTGGCTGTTTAAAGATGGCACTATGATCGAGTTTCATAATAATACGTATGATGTGTCTATTATGTATGTCGATGAGCGGCCTAGAGTGATGGGGCGTTCTGGTCAAATTGATGTTGAGGCTTTGTCTCGTAAAAAACAGTAGTTTTGTATTTTTTGCTGTGTAGTATTTATTATGATGTTTATTCTAGATCTTAACCTTCGTTTGGCGCACTTAATTCAACCTCACCTTCAGGCTATATCTTTGGCCTTGGTGGCCACCTGCTTAGTAGTGTATGGCGATAAAGTGAATGGGTTTCTTAAGCGCTTAGTTTCTTCTTGGGTCTTCATTGCTCGGGTCATGGCGTTTATTTTGATGTGTACATTTGGCTACGGGCTGTTGGCTTTGTGGAGTCAGCCATTGGTTTATTGGGGAATTACGCGCGTTGATTTTGCGTATCGACCTGCTTTGTTGTTTGCTTGTTTTTGTTTTTTGGGCATTCTGGCGGAAAGAAAGCGTCATTTGTAAAATAATTCATGAAATTCCCTACCAGTTTGCGTTGCCAAATTACAACATAGCGGCACTATTTGTGCAGATGTGCCGCTTGATAGCGCAATTATGTAGTAAAGTTTCTAACCCTTCCTTTTTATTTCGTTATTTCTATAAAAAAACACTCTAAACTACCGTTTTTAAAGGTTTTTTGTAGTCTTCTTACAATTTGTTTTTGTCTGAATCTGTCGTTAAACTGCGCCCATATCGATATAACAACGTCTTTTTTCGGGGGCAGAAAATGACAAGCACTTGGTTACAAACACTTTCGCAAGCAGAATCTATGATTCCTCTATTGGGCAAACTTGGTCGTGAAAAAGCGATTAAAGTTCAGTTGGCAGGAAACACCTTGATGGCAGACTCTGTTACGGGGTTAATGACGGCTTTTGATCAGCATCCAGAATTAGATCTTGTGCAAGTCTATCAAGTGTTAGAGCAAGTTCTTGCCAGCAATAATTCACATACCACCGTGGAGCTTGAGTCTCTTATTGCTGAAGCGGATGTGTCTTCTGTATTGGCGGCGCACTCTCAAAATGGCTCTGAAACCCCTGTTGTGTTGTACGGCTTTGGTCGTATTGGCCGTTTGCTTGCTCGTCGTATGTGTGCGTTAGGTCATACAACACCAGGTATGGCGCTAGCGGCGATCGTGGTGCGTAAGGCCTGTGATAACGACCTTGCTAAACGTGCGAGCTTGTTAAAATACGATTCGGTTCACGGCATATACGAAGGTTTAGTTAAGGTTGATGAAGCGAACCAATCATTGATTATTAATGGTTCTCCAGTAAAAGTCATTTATGCTTCAGATCCTGCTGAAGTCGATTATCAAGCCCATGGCATCGACAACGCTTTATTAGTTGATAACACCGGGCGCTGGCGCGACCGTGACGGTTTGAGTGTTCACTTGAATCGCCCAGGTATTGAACGTGTTGTGTTGACCGCGCCAGGTAAAGAAATGAAAAACATTGTTTTCGGCGTAAACGATAGTGACGTCACCGAAGACGATCGCATTGTTTCTGCGGCGTCTTGCACAACCAACGCGATTACGCCGATATTGTCTGTTCTTGAAGACAAATTTGGTATCGTATCTGGTCATGTTGAAACGATTCATGCTTACACCAATGATCAGAATCTAATCGATAATATTCATAAGGGTGATCGTCGTGGCCGTGCTGCAGGCATGAACATGGTGATGACAGAAACGGGTGCGGCTAAAGCCGTTTCAAAAGCGATTCCTTCTCTTGAAGGAAAGTTGAGTGGCAGCGCCATCCGAGTTCCTGTGATTAACGTCTCTATCGCGGTATTAAGTCTAAATCTGAAATCTGAGACATCGGTTGAAGAGATTAACCAACTGTTAAAATCGGCGTCTAATAGCGCTGAGTTAACTGGGCAGATTGGCTACAGTGATGAAGCCGATGCGGTGAGTTCTGACTTTATCGGTTCTCAACAAGCAGGGATTTTAGATTCGTTAGCAACCAAAGTTCGCGGCAATCAAGCGACATTATATGTTTGGTACGACAACGAGTATGGTTACAGTTGTCAGGTGGTTCGTTTGATGGAGAAACTTGCTCAGGTAAATTTTATGAGAGCTGAATTGCTTGAAGAGCAAGCAGCTTAATAAATAACGACTACATTACATTATTTTTATTGAACGGCGACCCCTAAGGTCGCCGTTTTTTTTTGTTCTGATATGGATGTCATTAATGTTGGAAAGAAAAATTAGAAGGAAAAATCGGATAAAAAAAAGCCGGATAAGAATCCGGCTTAAATAAAAGTAACTAGCAGTATCATACTGTGGGGAATGATACAGCTCACCCAAAACATGACTGTGGGACACGCTTTGAGAATAATACAGTTAGGGCTGTATCGGTAAATATTAGGCGCTGTTAAACCTAAGAGATAACGCTATTTTAGCTTCAGAGAGGAAGGTTACAAACGATATAAATTGATTTGTAGGATTAGAGGAATTAATGCAAAATATAATGATATGCCCTTGAATACGCGTTTTGTTACTTTGGTCGATTTTTGATTATTCGAAATTTATTGGTTTTTTTACTTTAATTGGTCATATTAGAGCGACAATTACGATTTTTATGTACATATTCAATAATTAGAAAATATTCTCTATTTATATTTTATAATTGTCTTTTCATTATTTTGCAGTAGCTGAGCTCGTCTTATGATGGTTTTTTTATGAAGTCTATTCCTTTGGCTGGACTGGGTACGTTTGCTATCGCTGCGCGCCATTTGAGTTTTACAAAAGCCGGGCAAGAAATGCACCTAACGCAAGGTGCTATTAGTCAGCAAATTCGGCAATTAGAAGAAAGGTTAGGGCTGATTTTATTTGTTCGTTATCACCGGCGCTTGGAGTTAACGGTAGCTGGCGCACGTTTGGCCGTTCAGTTAAATCATAGCTTTAATGAAATCAATGAGTTGGTTTCAGAGCTGCAGGATGAAGAAACCTCCAATATTTTAACCGTTTCTGTGATGCCATCGTTTGCAACCAAATGGTTGATTCCTCGACTGGGTAGTTTGCAAGAAGCTTATCCCGATTTACAGCTTCGCATCCAAGCCAACGATAGAGAAGTGAACTTCCAGCGTGACCGAATTGATGTGGCGATAGTGCATAGTCATGTCCATAGCTCCAAAGGGCATATTGTCCCCTTGATGAAGGATAAGGTGTTTCCTGTTTGCAGTCCTGCGTTTGCGCAGCAACGGGCTTTGAACGAAGCGAGCCAATTAGCACAGGTGCCTTTATTAAATGATGACTCTGAATGGCGTTTTTCTAGCCCTTATGCCGAGTGGGAAAAGTGGCTGCTACTGGCTAATGCAAAAGGTATTAAACCTTCTCGTGGCATCAGTTTTAATCGAGGTGATCTTGCCGTGCAAGCTGCTATTGCAGGGCAAGGCGTTGCCTTAGGGAGAACGCCTTTGGTGATGGATGATATTCAGCAAGGGCGATTGATGATGCCGTTTTCAGAAATATTGGACGAAGGGCATGCGTATTTGTTTGTTTGCCCTGAAATGCAGCGTCAGCGAGAGCCGGTTCAGCAGTTGCTAAGCTGGTTAGTTGCACAGTGCTACCAATATTCACCAGAGGATACTTTGACTACGCCTGATGATTTGAACTCACTATAAGTAGTTATCTAAAAGCAATTTTACTGAAATCGCCAAGCACATAATAATCACCATAGGACGAATGAGTTTTGCACCTTTAGTGATGACGAGACGTGAGCCGATTTGCGCGCCAAACCATTGACCTATCCCCATAACAATCCCTAATGCCCAAATAAGATGGCCGCTAAAGGCAAAAATAGCCAGTGACGCTAGGTTGCTGGTCGCATTGAGTACTTTTGTATGGGCTGTTGCTGAAACCACTGTCAATCCCATTAGACATAGGTAAGCCGTTGAAAAAAAAGCGCCAGTGCCAGGGCCAATTAAGCCATCATAAAAACCAATACTGGTACCGATAATCACGGCAAACTGCACATGAGTAAGAGAAAACTTACTGGCAATATA
>CAXBGJ010000035.1:0-20483 GCA_963975045.1 uncultured Marinomonas sp.
TTGATCCGTATGACAAAAGAAGCCTTAAAACCTACGTGCTCTTTGATTTTATTGTCTGCACCTCAGGCCGTAGGGTATTACCCTAAAATTGGCTTTACTCAGCACAATAGTGCGTGGGTATTAAGAGATATTGAAGATTTGAAATAAACCGATGGTGCCATTTTATTAATCGGCATAAAAACAAAAAGAGTAGAACCTGATCACCAGGTTCTACTCTTTTTAGAAGAATCTATTAATACGAAGAATCTATTAACACGAAGAGGCGAGAGCTAGATCAACTCGCCACGCGCTGGATAGTTCTTAGTTATCGCGAATTCGATTGCTCCAAGCACTTCTTTAAAGTGCGGGCGAGCAAAGGGCATGGTGTTGATATTACTCCAGTACAAAGTGCCATCAGGGCGCACTAAATACAGTCCCGGTTCCGTAAATTCTGCAGGCTCTTCTATACCAATACTGGTGACGCCTCGTCCGGCACTTCTGTGCAATCCCCACGCTTGAGATTGTTCAACGGTCAGGCCGTAGCCCATGGTGAGATTTTCAATTTCCCATTCTGTTGATGCAAGTTGCGCTCTTTCTTGAGTATCAGAACTGAGTGCAATGATATTGACACCTTTAGCTGAAAAATCGTCTGCTAAGCGGCTCAACTCTCTTAGGTAGTTTTTGCAAATTGGGCAATGTAAACCACGATAAACCACAAGCATCGTAAAATTTTCAGGTGTTTGTTGTGCTAGAGACCAAGAGCCTTTTAACGTATTAATCACTAGCTCTGGAGTTGCTGTTCTAGGCTTTAGAACGACCATTTTGTTTTCCTTATAATCAGCTGATTAGTTTTTGATTTAGACAGTTTAGGATAATAAATGATACGATTGGTGATTATTAGTCCTTAAATTATTGCAGATCGTATTTTTGGCTTGAGGTTGAATTATAATGGATCGTCTTTCATCAGTATTAAGTGCATTCCGTCCAAAGGCGACGTCGGTAACCAGCCTTCGCTTTTCTCGTCAAAGGGAACGTTTGTCTCTGTCGTCTGATTCAAGTTATTGGCTTTATATAATTAGCGGAGAACTTGCGTTAACGGCACAAGCTAATAGCCGAACAGAATTGAAAGAAGGTGATGGCGTGTGGCTTTCTTCCGGTCAAAATATGGATGTGTCCCTTGTTGATAAGAGACCGTTTGAGACAAGTATACTGATTTGTGAATTTGATTTTGGTACGAAAGCCCTAAACCCTTTGCTCGATTTAGAATGGCAATGGATTAAAGTGGAAAAAGACGACGGTATAGCTCAGCAGTTATTGCCTTTGAATGCTTTGTTACTGGCTGAAAGTTTGCAGCCTCGTTGTGGCTCTCAAGTGATCGTAGAGCGCTTGGCTGAAGCGTATCTAGTGCAAATGCTTAGACAGTTTATACAGACCCAAAAAATTCAACTGGGTTTATTGGCGGGTCTGAGTGATATAAGGCTAGCGCGTGCCATCGTTGCTATTCATGAGCAGCCTCAACAGGCTTGGCAAGTTGCCAGTTTAGCCGAAGAGGCGGGTATGTCCCGATCGGTGTTTAGCGGATTATTTAAGAAAACAATGGGAATGACGCCAATGGCGTATTTGACCTCATGGCGAATGCGCTTGGCCGCACAGCGTATTAAAAATGGTGACAGAAACCTTGCGATTCTGAGTGATCAGCTAGGTTACCAGAGTGAAGCTGCCTTTCGACGAACGTTTAAAAAAGTGATTGGTGTTGCGCCAGGAGCCATGGGGCGTTAAATTCAGTGGCTTAAGTGATTAAAAAACAACCATATTTTGGTTAGAAGTAGATAATTAATAAAAAACGCATCCACTTCTTGGCAATAACCATTCATACATATATAATTTGTTCCGCTTTTAGGGCCTGTAGCTCAGTTGGTTAGAGCATCCGACTCATAATCGGCAGGTCGAGTGTTCAAGTCACTCCAGGCCCACCATATAAAATAAGCCTCTAGAGTGTTAGTGAAAACTAACCTCTAGGGGCTTTTTTATGCTTTTAACATTAAGGCTATATTTCGGCCTTTTCAGTGTGTTTTCTCCCTTCTTATTCGATTTTCTTATATATATTGACCGATTTTTTATATGAATTAATCCATTTTCCTTCTTATTTCTTCGGTTAACATTTTGCTACCATATCGCCAACTTATCGATTTGCTTTGCTTTTAGGGCTGGCCATCGGTTTCTACTGATTATTTTTAAGGTGTGTTTCCATGTTATATCCGATTCTTAACTTAGTGGTTTTCGCTTTGTTAATCGTACTCTTGTATAAACAGCAAAAAGCAGAGAAAACCTTGTCTACCCGAGTATTTACCGGTTTAGGACTAGGTGTCGCTTTTGGTGCTGCACTACAGTTTTTTTATGGTGTCGGTAGCGCGGAGTCAAACGAGACGTTGGAGTATGTCAATATCGTTGGCTATGGTTATGTCAGCTTATTGAAGATGATCATAATGCCACTGATTTTAGTCTCCATTATTGGCGCCATTGTTAAAGTAAAGGACACGGGATCTTTAGGTAAGATGTCTGGTGGCATTATTGGTATTTTGTTGGCAACCACGGCGGTGTCTGCACTCATCGGTGTGTTTGTTAGTAATCTGTTTGGCTTGTCTGCTGATGGCATAGTACAAGGCGCTCGTGAAATGGCTCAAGGTGCCGCATTAGAAACTCGTTTGGACGGGTTGGTGGATGTCTCTTTTGCTGACATGATTCGGTCTTTTTTTCCTGGTAATCCTTTTGCTGACCTTGCTGGCAGCCGCCCAACGTCAACTATTGCTGTGGTGATCTTTGCTGCATTTATAGGCGTTGCTGGTGTATCGGTCTCGCGTAAAGAGCCTGAAATCGGTGCAAGCTTTGAACGTTTTGTTGATGTTGCACAATCCATTGTACGTACCTTGGTGCGTATGGTGTTGAGTTTGACGCCTTACGGTATTTTAGCGTTGATGGCCAAGGTTGTTGCGGGTTCAAACGTATCGGATATCTTAACGCTGTTGAATTTCGTGGTGGCGTCTTATGTTGGTTTGGCGATGATCCTTGTCATGCATTTGTGTTTGCTGGCGTTTAATGGCATTTCTCCGATTCGTTACTTCAAAAAAGCCTTACCAGTGTTGTTGTTTGCTTTTACTTCTCGTTCAAGCGCAGGGACCATTCCCCTTAATATCGATACACAGGTGAAGAGTCTGGGTAATGGTGAGGGTGAATCTAACTTCTCTGCATCGTTTGGTGCGACTATGGGGCAAAACGGTTGTGCGGGTTTGTACCCTGCTATGTTGGCGGTCATGATTGCCCCGACTATTGGTATTAACCCCCTTGATCCCAGCTTTATTATTTCGTTGATTGCGATTGTGACAATCAGTTCTTTTGGTATTGCAGGCATTGGCGGCGGTGCTACATTTGCCGCTTTGATTGTGTTGTCTGCGTTAGATATGCCAGTTGCGTTGGCTGGTTTACTTATATCTATCGAGCCTTTGATCGATATGGGCCGTACGGCGGTGAATGTAAATGGTTCGATGACGGCGGGTACGATTACGTCTAAATGGCTTGGTCATTCTGATGCGAATATATTTGAGCAGGATGAAGTATCAGGCAGTGAATTTAAGAATAGTTAGCCATAAAAGGTGACTGTTGTGTGTATTTTAAGCCACCTTCGGGTGGTTTTTATTTGCTTATGTCACACTCAAAAAATGGACAGGCTAGGGTAGCGAGAATATTGAGTCTGGTTAGTAGAACTAATGAAGGTTCAGGGGAAGTGACGCTAGACATAATAAAACACCCCTAGCGACGTTGTTCGCTAGGGGTGTTTGTTTGTACTTAAAGCGTTTTTATTTCAGCGACAAGACTTAGTGAATATTAACTAGTCTTGAGTTGGCTTACGGTTACGACGAGCGGGTGCAAGAGGTTTACTGCGTAGACCTTGACCTTGAGTTACATCTGCTTTTGCAGGGGCGTTGCCTCTGTCTGCTGGGCGACGATTACCTGAATTAGGTCCGTTCCCTTGACGAGCTTGGCCGTTGCCTTGTTTAGGGCTGTTACCTGTTCTAGCGCTATTACCTTGGCGCGGTGCACCAGGGTTGTTTGGTCTTTTTGGGTTGTTCTTTTTGATTGGACGGTTGTCTAATGTTGTATCTGGCAACATGTGCGTTGGCATGAAGTCATCTTCATAACGACGTTCGATTAGTTTCTGAGTCAAACGTTCAATCGCACGTAACAGGTCGAGCTCGTCGGCCGCAACCAAAGAAATCGCTTTACCTGTTGCGCCAGCACGGCCAGTACGGCCAATACGGTGAACGTAGTCTTCAGCCACATCTGGTAGGTCAAAGTTGACCACGTGAGGCAGTTGTTCTATGTCTAATCCACGCGCTGCAATGTCAGTTGCCACCAGAATTCGAATACGACCTTCTTTAAAGTCGGCAAGAGCTCGAGTACGTGCGCCTTGGCTTTTATTGCCGTGGATCGCACTGGAACGAATACCTGCGTCTTCTAGTGTTTTAGTGATTTTGTTCGCGCCATGTTTGGTGCGAGAAAATACTAAGGCTTGATCCCAACGTCCGTCTGCGATCAATTTGATCAACAACTCAGTTTTGCGTTTCTTATCTACAGGGTGTAACCATTGCTCAACAGATACGGCCGTGGCGTTACGTGGTGTAACAGAAATTTCTACTGGATTATTAACCAAGCCTTTTGCAAGTTGGCGAATCTCAGGAGAAAAAGTTGCAGAGAATAATAGGTTCTGACGTTTTTTCGGCAGGATTGCTAAGATCTTCTTGATGTCGTGAATAAAGCCCATGTCCAGCATGCGGTCAGCTTCATCCAAAACAAGAATTTCTAACTTATCAAATCGCACGGCTTTTTGGTTGTACAAATCCATCATACGACCTGGTGTCGCGATTAAGATATCGGCACCACGGCGAAGTGCCATCATTTGAGGATTGATCTTAACGCCCCCAAAAACAACAGTCGACTTAAGCGATAAATGTTGTCCGTAATTTTTCACGCTTTCAGCCACTTGAGCGGCTAATTCGCGCGTTGGTGTTAATACTAATGCACGTACTTGATTGCTTTGCGCGTTCTCGCCGTGGCTTAGAAGTTCGAGTAAAGGCAAGGTGAAACCGGCTGTTTTACCTGTTCCTGTTTGGGCTGCGGCCATCACATCTAGGCCTTCAAGAATAGGAGGTATCGCTTGAGCTTGTATTGGGGACGGCTCAGTATAACCTCGGTCTTCAATGGCTTTTAGGATGGGGGCAGAAAGCCCAAGTTTGTTGAAACTCATAGATGTTCTCATGTTTTATCAAAGGCGGGTGCATATCTGAAGGGTCAGGTAATGCAATAATTGGGCGAAGCTTACCCTAAATCCGCCCTACATGCTATGTACTGTGGTCGCTACAGGATTAGAGTCATGGTAAATACTTTGTTTATAATGTGCTGTGTCTTATTCGTGACACAGTGCAAAGGCCTCATATTTTCCAGTTAGACTCTTCTTACATCTACCGATACCGCTAATTGTTGTGACCCACCACCTTCAAATATGACCCCTTGCAGTGGCGTCACGTCAGAATAATCTCTGCCCCACGCGGTAACGAGATGTTGCTCGTTTGGCATCAAGTCATTGGTTGGGTCGAACTCAACCCAGCCTAATGTTGGAATGAAAATCGCAAACCAAGCATGGGATGCATCGGCTCCGACAAGCTTCTCTTGACCCGGTGGTGGTAGTGTTTCCAAATAACCACTCATGTATCGCGCTGGAATGCCTACTGAGCGTAGGCAACCAATCGCCAAATGGGCAAAGTCCTGACAAACACCGCTGCGTTGTTTAAGCACTTGTTCAAGCGGTGTGGCAACCGTTGTGGTGCTTGGATCGAATTTAAATTCAGTGAAAATTTTGTGTGTGAAAGCCAAGGTTGCTTGCAAAATAGGCTTGTCGTCGGCAAAAGTGCTTTGGGCATAGGCTCCTAAATCGGCCGAACGACGGATTTGTGGTGAGTCTAATAGGTATTCTTTTGCCATGCGAAGTTCAGGTGTATTAGGTGCACTTAGTAGCGAGCGTAATTCGCCACAAGTTATGGTGTTTTGCGCTTGCCATTCAAGTACGTTGATTGGGGAAATTTCGAAATCTGTCGAGACGTCGATTACGAGTTTTTTATGGGCTTCTTGAATCGAAAAATAAAAGGTTTGATTACCAAAATAATCTTCACCTTCATTCTGATACACCGGTGGTGGATTGATTTGTATTTTTTGATGAATACAGAGCTGATTACGAGTGTCTCTCGGTAATAAGTGCGCCATGTTATAGCATAAGCTGACGGGCGCACCGTAGGTGTATTCTGTTATATGGCGAACGCGATATCTCATAAAGTTGTTTCCCCATAGGCTTTTATTAACGACTGAGGGCCGGCAGTATGATCAAAATACTTGTCGCTGATCAGGACGGTGAACTGCTCTAGTTGCTCTAACAATTCGGTCATCAGTTGTTCTAATTTTTGGCGGCTTTGGGTTTCGGGGTCGACTTTGGCAAGCTCTTCTAAGTCGGCCAGTTGGATATCGTTTAATGATTTGAGGATGATCTTGTTTTCAGGGCTTAATCCCGCGGTAGAGGTTTCGTTTCTTGGTAGCTCTCTAATGCATTTACGCAATTGTTCTACTTGATACAACAGCGAACGCGGGTTCGTCCCATCAATCATTAATAAGTCTAATCCATAAGCCACTCGCGCTCGATTGCGATAGCGTCGGCGGAAAGAAATTAAGGCTTCCACACTCAATAAAACAGACTCTAGGATTTGTTGTTGAGATGTTGAGGATAGCGATTTAGTGAGTGCTGAACGCAGCAGCTTTGCGGTTTGCAATGCGCGCTCGGTACGGCGGCCAATTTCTTGGAATGTCCAATCGAGTCCACGTAACATACTTTCATGATTCAAACCGGATAAGGCAAGAAGTGATGTGACTAAGCTATCGAGGGATTCTTCTGGCGCTGACGGTAAGCCGTTGGTATAGGCTCGATCTAGTTCATGAATATGATCACGCAATTCATTGATGATGATGCGAGTATCAGCAGAGAGCATTTCTTTTACTTGTTCACCACAATTTAGCATGGCTTGCAGGTTAGATTTTATGGAGCCCGCTCGACGGCCATCGGCAATAATGGAGGCCAATTCGACCTCAGGGTTAGCTAATAGCTTTTCATTGGCTTTTATGAAACCGGGTAAACAACCGGTTTGAGTCGATGCCATTTCCAATAGTGTCCGTCGACTTTCTTCTGGCAACGGATCAACGCCGTTCATTTGTTTGAAAATAGTGCGCATCAAACGAATGCTGATTTCTGCACGTTCTGCATAGCGCCCCATCCAGAATAAGTTTTCAACCACTCGACTTGGTAAGTTAGCTTGTAAGGCTTCGTCTTGCAGCATTATTTGATCGCTGACAGGTGCTGTTTGCTTTTCAGGCTCGGCTGCTAGTATCCAAGTGTCTTTGCTTTTTGAGCTGGCGTTATTAGAAACGATGCTTTTTGTATTGGATTCCTCAACACGGGATAAGCCACCAGGCATTACAGCGTAACTGGTTGGGTTAGCAACCGTAAAGGCTCTCAACAAGGTTGGTCTGCCTTGCATTTTTCCGTCTAGCCAAGTTGGTGACATGGAACCTGGAACATAGCTTTGTGCCACATAAAGATGTGGGTTTTTCTTGATGCTTTCTATGGTGCTGAGTTTTTGTTTTTCCGTCAGCATATGGCCGTAAATACTGTGTGTGTCGTGACGACGGATCGCCGGTTTAATAATCAGGTTATTAATATTGGCGAGCACATAATTAAAGTCATTCTTATCACCACACCACCAAGTAGAAACAGAGGGTAGAGTAAGTTGCTCGCCCATTAGAAATTCACTAATAGCGGGTAAGAATTTGACTAACGCGGGTGCTTCTAAAATGCCGCTTCCCAATGGGTTAGCCAAAATCACATTGCCAGCACGAACGACTTCTAATAGCCCTGGTACGCCAAGAGAGGAATCCGCTCGGAGTTCTGCTTGGTCGCAGTAAGCGTCGTCTACACGACGTAATATCACATCGACTCGTGCCAAACCGTTTAAAGATTTCATCCAGACGGCGCCATTACGTACGGTTAAATCACTGCCTTGTACGAGCGGAAAGCCGAGGTAATTGGATAGATAAGCTTGTTCGAAATACGTGCTGCTGTAGGCGCCAGGAGAAAGCATGACAATACGTGGCGTGTCTGTCCATTGGCTGGCCAGAGTGGACAGCATGTTTTTGAAAGACTGAAAAAAGCCCGCCAATCGACGAACTTGGCTGTCGCGGAAGCTGTTTGGAATAACCCGTGACACAACGGTTCGGTTTTCTAGGGCATAACCGGCGCCAGTAGGTGCTTGTGTTCTATCGCCAATGACTTGGAATTTTCCCGATGGATCACGAACCAAATCTACGGCGTGCAATAACAGCTGATGGGCTCCAGGGACATTTACGCCGTGGCATTGGCGCAAAAAGCCAGGGTGACTAAAAATAATTTCAGATGGAATAATACCGCTTTTAAGCAGTTCTTGTGGTCCATAAATGTCTTTCAAGATCAGGTCGAATAAGGTTGAGCGCTGTGCAAGTCCTTGTTCGGTAGCAAGCCATTCATCGGTGGGAATAATATTTGGAATAAGATCCAGTGACCAAACGCTCGGTGTGAGCGGGTCGCTGTTTAAATTGTAGGTGGCTCCATCTTCACGCAGGATACGCTGAGCACGATGTTGTCGATCTAGCATTTCCTCGTCAGTGAGGTTCCCCATACTGTGTAGTAGGGGAACCCAATGGGCGCGTGGTTGGCGATCTTCCGTGAAGGCCTCATCATAAGCATTTGTAGGTGAGTCATAGGCGGAAGGTAACGTCGGTTTTTCATCCATAACCGACGTTACAAAAGAGCCTGTTTGAAGTTGCATAATATGCTTGAGCCTAAAAAAATTAATTATTAGAGAACATTATACTGCTTCCTTAGATCTAATGTATGAGGATATTCATTCATTGGCTCTTCTGCTGGTGGTGACATAGCGTGAGGCTCGTCTCCATTAGGGTAAAAAGAGCGTAATTCACCGAACGCCGATGATGGTGATAGTGGTCCTTGAGTGAAACCATGATCCCAGAAACGGTTAACACGACGCGCTTCGGCTTCGTTACTGTTGACCGGTACGTTGTCATAAGTTCGGCCACCTGGATGCGACACATGATAAGTGCAACCACCCACAGATAAGCCATTCCAAGTATCGATCAAATCAAACACTAAAGGGGCGTCTGTTCCCAGTGTTGGGTGCAGTGCAGACGGTGGCGCCCAAGCTTTATAGCGGACGGCGCCAACATATTCGCCTTTACAGCCAGTGGCACGAATCGGTACGCGTCGGCCGTTACAGCAAAGCACGTATCGTCCATCGGTTACGCCTGAGAGTTTAACTTGCAGGCGTTCTACTGATGAATCCACATAGCGCGCTGTGCCTGTACCCGTAATTTCTTCACCCAGCACGTGCCAAGGTTCAATCGCCCAGCGTAATTCAATTTCCATATTGTCGATTTTCTTACGACCGTAATGTGGAAAACGGAACTCTTCGAATGGGGCGAGCCACTCTAATTTGAAAGGGAAGCCATGACGTTGTAGATCTTCGACCACTTCTTTTATGTCTTGCCAAACAAAGTGCGGCATCATAAATTTGTCATGCAAGCTGGTGCCCCAGCGAACCAATGGTTTTTTGTACGGTTCTTTCCAGAAGCGGGCAACCAAACAACGCAATAGCAGCATTTGCACAAGAGACATGTGCGGATGCGGTGGCATTTCAAAACCACGAAATTCTAACAAACCCTGACGACCACTGGCGCTGCCAGCCGCGTACAGCTTATCGATACAGAATTCTGAACGATGCGTATTCCCCGTAATATCCACAAGCAAGTTGCGCATCAAACGATCGGCTAACCAAGGCTCGTCTACTAGACCTTCAGGCATATTTTGGAAAGCAATTTCCATCTCATACAAGGCTTCGTCACGACCTTCGTCTGGGCGAGGTGCTTGGCTGGTTGGGCCAATAAACATACCAGAGAAAAGGTATGACAAGCCCGGATGATGTTGCCAGAACGTTACTAAGCTTTGCAGCAACTCAGGACGACGCAACAGTGGACTGTCTGCTGGTGTGCGACCACCTAACGTCACGTGGTTACCACCACCGGTCCCTGTATGACGACCATCCAGCATGAATTTTTCTGCGCCAAGGCGAGACAAATACGCTTGGTGATATAAGGTTTCTGTGTTGTGAACCAACTCTTTCCAGCTCGCCGCAGGGTGAATGTTCACCTCAATAACACCTGGATCAGGCGTGATCAGGAACTTCTGTAAACGCGGGTCTTTTGGTGGCTCGTAACCTTCAATGACGATCGGTAAATCAAGTTTCTTCGCAACGGCTTCAAGATGTTCTAGCACACTAACAAAATGTTCAAGGTGCGTCATTGGCGGCATGAAAACATGCAAACGACCATCGCGCGGTTCGACACAAAGCGTGGTACGGATAACGTCTTTAAGTGTTTTTTCGGGTGCCAATTTTTCGGGTCTCGGCATCGGGTGTGCTGGTTTTTTAGCAAAATGTTGTTTTGCAACGCTGTCTAATACAGCATTGTCTTTTTTGTTTGCTAAAGGCTGACGCGGATCAAATGGGTCGCGTTCAGGAATGATGTCTTCTTCGGCCTGAGCCGGTAAAGAGTTCAATGGCAAGCGATAGCCCATTGGGCTGTCACCTGGAATTAAGGTGATGACATCACTGCGCATCGGCCAGAGTGAGCTTTTCCAGCGATTCTTGTCTGTGTCAAACTCTAATGGCAAAACAAAACCGGTTGTGGTGCTTAAGCCACGGCTCAGTAGCTTCGCTAGTCGACGGCGTTCCAAATCGTCTTTTAAATCCGCTTTGGTTGGGTCCGCGTCCGCAGGAAGGGATTGCTCCATCCACATATAATAAAGCGTGTCTTCATAAGTGCTTTGCAGATAACGCTTATCCAATGCCAGTTTTTCACATAACAGTTCACCAAACGCTTCGGCGTCTTTTATGGTGTGTTTGTAATCTTGGTCAACTCGGGCGAGGTATTTAGGATCATCCCAAAGAGCTTCGCCATCGGTACGCCAAAAACAGCCCAGTGCCCAACGAGGCACTTCTTCTCCCGGATACCACTTGCCTTGACCATAATGAAGCAGGCCATTAGCGCCGAACTCTTGCTTCATTTTGATCAGCAAATCTTTGGCTAACTTAAGTTTTTCTGCACCTAATGCGCCGGTGCTCCATTGTTCTGAATCCATGTCGTCGATGGACACGAACGTTGGTTCGCCGCCCATGGTTAAGCGAACATCACCGTCTTCGAGCTGTTTGTCGACGGCAAAACCAAGGGCTTTGATGGTATCCCATTCGCCGTCGGCATAAGGTTTGGTGACCCGTGGGTCTTCGTGGATACGGGTAACGATGTTGGTGTAGCTAAATTCGCATTCACATTCGTCGATGAAGCCTGTTATTGGCGCGGCAGAAGCGGGTTCTGGTGTGCAAGCAAGTGGGATATGACCTTCACCAGCGAATAAACCAGACGTTGGGTCTAAGCCAACCCAGCCTGCGCCAGGTAAATACACTTCACACCAAGCATGTAAATCAGTGAAATCTTCTTCTGGACCGGAAGGGCCATCAAGGGCTTTCACATCGGATGTTAATTGAACCAAATAACCAGAGGCGAAGCGTGCGGCCAAACCAAGGCTACGAAGGATTTGAACCAATAGCCAGGATGTATCACGGCAAGAGCCTTTTTTCAGCGTGAGAGTTTCTTCACAAGTCTGAACCCCTGGTTCTAGACGGATACCATAGCCTATATCTGCGGCTAAGCGACTGTTAATAGCGACTAAAAAGTCATTGGTTGGTGTACTTTTACGATCAACCGTTGAAAGCCATTTGTCTAATAACGGGCAAGACTCAGTTACTTGTAAATAGGGATCAAGTTCTTTTTTAAGCTCTTTTGTGTAGGCGAATGGAAACGCTTCTGCATAGCTTTCTACGAAGAAATCAAAGGGGTTAATTACGGTCATATCCGCAATGACTTCTACGTAAAACTCGAGCTTGTTGGTCTTTTCTGGAAAAACCAGACGCGTTTGAAAGTTACCAAAAGGGTCTTGTTGAACGTTGATATAATGTTTTTCTGGCAAGACTTTGAGCGAGTAAGCGTGAATTTTTGTGCGCGAGTGCGCCGCCGGCTGAAGTCTTAAAATATGCGGTGCTACATTTACAAAGCGATCAAAGTCGTAGGTGGTTTTGTGCTGTATTGCGACTCTAATAGTCATGCAGCGTCTCCTTGCCGAAACTGAAACCAGTTTTCGGTTATCTGTTGGTTTATTTCAATAATAGCTATTTGTATTTCGTTGAGATGATTGTGGAAATCTTCATCCAAATCTTCTGAACTTGTAATTGGGTAATTAAATTCAAGAATTTTATCAACTTGTGCTGTGATCAAATCCGCTCTGGGTAGCTTGGTGGCTGATTCGCTTATTTGTCCAAAGCAATACGCCAACGTTCGAGGAAAGCACGGGTCGCTCATTAGGAAAGTAGCCGCTTTTGCTCCATTGATTGACGTTCTAACGGTGCGTCGATAATCCAAATAGGCACTTTGGGATTTTAGCACTTTTGACCAAGTCACTTGGCCGAGCTGGATTCTCGCTTCTGGCTCTGATTGCAGCATTAAAGACACAGCAGCGTCGAGGATTCGAGTTCCCATGTCGGCACGCTCTAGGTAACGCCCCATGATCAGAAATTGCCAACCACTGTCGCGACTCATGGCGCCAGCGAATAGACCAATGATCTTTTGGCAGCCTTCAATAATGGTATTCAAAAAAAGATGTCGCTCTGAGCGATTGATCCCTTGCTTGATGTTCTGCTGAGCGTATAGGTCTAGTTCATTGACCAGTTCCCATGTCTCTTTAGGAACGACGTCACGTGTGGTGCGAATGTTTTCTCGAACCATTTTTAGTGACGACAACATAGAGTTGTAATTGGTGTCGTCGGCCAGTAAAAATTTCACCACGTTGCGTTCGTCTTTTACTTTATAGCGTTGCTCAAAGATTTCTTCGCCACTGAGAATTTCGACCAAGTTATACCAAGACACTTCGATGTCTTTTGGTAGGTCGAACATTAAATCGTCGTATACACTAACCAAACGGGCGGTGTTTTCAACGCGTTCCAAATATCGGGCGCTCCAATACAGGCGTTCTGCGACTCTAGATAACATAATTATTGCCCCTTTGTTTCAACGATCCAAGTGTCTTTACTACCACCGCCTTGTGACGAATTAACGACCAAGGAGCCTTTTTTCATCGCCACACGCGTTAAGCCACCGGTGGTGACATAAGTGTCTTTGGCTTGCAGGATGAAGGGACGAAGATCTAAGTGGCGAGGTTCTAAGACACCTTTTGATATAAGTGTTGGTGCAGTTGATAATTTTAACGTCGGTTGAGCAATATAGTTACGCGGATTTTTAGTAATGAGTTCCGCAAACAGGGCTTGTTCTTTCTTTGTCGAATGTGGTCCTACTAGCATGCCGTAGCCGCCAGATTCGTTTGCTGGTTTAACAACGAGCTTATCTAGGTTCTCAAGTACATAGGCACGTTGTTCTGGGTCATCACACAAAAAGGTTTCGACGTTTTTAAGAATCGGTTCTTCTTTTAAGTAATAACGAATAATGTCGGGAACGTAAGCGTAAACGACTTTGTCGTCGGCAACGCCGGCACCCGGCGCATTCGCAAGCGCGACATTGCCGCTACGCCATGCACGCATTAGTCCAGCGACGCCTAGTACAGATTCAGGATCGAATACTTCTGGGTCGATAAATAAATCGTCAATACGGCGATAAATAACATCGACGCGTTCTGGGCCGTCGATGGTCTTCATGTAAACGCAGTCGTCAGTGTCGACAAATAAATCACTGCCTTCGACGAGTTCGGCACCCATTTGCTGAGCCAAGAAAGCGTGTTCAAAGTACGCTGAGTTATAAATCCCCGGCGTTAATACCACAATTTCCGGGTTTTCTATGTCTCGTGGAGACAAGGCTGCCAAGGTATCAAATAACTGGGAAGTGTAAGAGTTGACCGGCAATATGGATTCGTTTTCAAACAGCTCTGGTAGCACGCGCTTAGTAATGGCGCGGTTTTCTAGCATGTAAGAAACACCGGAAGGTACCCGTAGGTTGTCTTCTAGAACATAAAAATCGCCATGCTCATCACGCACTAAATCTGTTCCACAAATGTGAGCCCAGACGCCATAAGCGGGTGATATGCCAACACATTCTGGTCGGAAGTTTTTTGATTTGCTAATAATGTGTTCTGGAATAATACCGTCTTTAATGACGTTTTGATCGTGGTAAAGGTCGTTAATGAAAAGGTTGAGGGCTTTGAGACGTTGTTTTAATCCAGCTTCAGCAATTTTCCAGTCCGAGGCTTCTATGGTTCGAGGGACGATATCGAAAGGCCATGCTCTGTCTATATTGCCTTCTTCTGTGTAAACCGTGAAGCTAATGCCCATTTCTTGTATTGTTGCTTCTGCGGTGAGGCGTCGTTTTTCGAGTTCATCTTCTGACAGGCTGTCTAGATACCCCAAGAGTTGTTTTGCGGGAGGTCTTGGGGCGCCTTTGTCATCAATTAACTCATCAAAAAAAACAGATGACTGGTATTGGCTCGTTAATTTTTCCATGTATACCTCATTTTCTTTATCAAGCTGGAGGCGTGTACTTTAAAACGGTACACACTCGCTTGTTCTTTTTTTGCATCCGCCCCAGATTGGGGCGAATTTCTTTGCGTTATAAGGTTTAGATCAGATCATCTCGATGTGCGGATTAACTGATCTATGTATAGTGTTTTCGCACTAATATGTGAATAAAGCAAGGATCTCGCGATAGTATTTGATAAAGTAGAGCCGTATTTTTACTGGTTTACAGGCGATATAGGTCGATTTTGATAGCGATTTAATTTGCGACTACGTCGCTTGTATTTTTTCATGGAAAATCGTTAAAAAGAGGAAGGATTAGTGGGGCAGGTAAGTCGTGTTTTAATTGCGGGTGCTGGTGTTGGCGGATTGAGTTCTGCGTTGGCTTTGGCCAAGCAAGGAATCAAGGTCATTGTGTGTGAGCAAGCCTCGAGTTTAGGTGAGGTTGGCGCCGGTTTACAAATTAGCCCCAATGCTATGAAAGTGCTACGTAAGCTGGGATTAGAGTCCAGATTGCGTCCGTTTGTCTTCGTTCCTCAGCACGCAACTATTCGCGATTTTAAAACAGGTGATTATTACCTTAAAGTCCCTTTAGGCGAACACGCTTCCTCACGCTACAGTGCGCCTTATTGGCATTTGCATCGAGCTGATTTACACCGTGTGTTAGCACAAGCTTGCCTAGAAGCGGGCGTTGAGCTGTTGTTAGATGCGACAGTGACTCATTACGCTAAAAATACTGAATTAAACCAAGTGAATTTGTTTCTAAATGATGGACGAACACTTTCTGCTGATTTATTGATAGGCGCGGACGGTATTCGTTCTAAAATTCGAGAACAAATGCTGGGACCTGAGCGTCCCACTTTTATGGGACAAGTCGCGTGGCGAGGTGTGGTTCCAGTCAGTGAATTGCGTACTAGTATTCAACCGGATGCCTGTGTTTGGGCTGGTCCTGGTCGTCACTTTGTTAGTTACTATTTGCGCGGCGGTGATTATGTCAATTTTGTTGCAGTGGAAGAACGTAGCGATTGGCGATCTGAGTCATGGCGTGAAGAAGGTGATGTGGAAGAATTGAAGCGGGCCTTTGCTGGCTGGCACCCCGAAGTGAGCGATTTATTGGCGTCAGCGAGCAGTACTTTTTTGTGGGCATTGAATGGTCGCAAGGAATTGTCTACTTGGCATGAAGGTCGTGTGGTCTTGCTGGGGGATGCTTGTCACCCTATGTTACCTTTTATGGCCCAAGGTGCGGCAATGGCAATCGAAGATGCGTATGTCTTGGCTCAGTGTTTGTCTCGTTACTCGATAGGAGGCGCTTTAATAAAATACGAGCAGGTTCGAAAGCCACGTACGACGAAAATCCAACACATGTCTAAGGCCAATGCTGGGTTGTATCATATGCAAGGTGGCGCGTTCGGTAAAATGAAATTAAAGGCATTGCAAACGATGTCTCGTTTTGTACCTCGTGTTATTCAGTCTAAGCTGGATACTGTTTATGGTTATGATGCAACCAAAGACATTTCATCTTTGCCGTGATGTATTTTATGGTCAAATCGTTGTTTGAAATAGGTAAGAAATAAGTCTATTTGGCTATTTTTTAGTCTACACTTTTACTTTGAGCTCTAATCATTTATCGTAATTAGCAAGCGTGGCGGCTATTTTTTGAAGCGCCTTTTTATGTCTATTTAAAAATCAAATGAGATAGGGATAGTGTCATATGATCATTCTGTCGGTACTGTTTTTTGTCATCGGTGCGGCTTTACTACTTGGCGGTGGTTGGCTGTTTTCATTGGACGGTAGTCTTTATTATTTTATTGCCGGTGCGGCACTTATTGCTGTGTCTGTTTTACTTCGAAAGCGAAATACATTCGCCAATCTGATTTATGCCATCCTTTTAGTGGGTACGTTAATTTGGTCGATTGGTGAGTCTGGTTTCAGTTGGTGGCCTTTAGCGACACGAATGGGGCTTTTCTTAGTACTGGCGATCCCTCTGCTCTTGCTTGCTTTTATCAAGCGCCGTCGTGGCTGGCGGGTTTTATTTCCTGTTTGGTTGGCGACAGCCGTGGTCACGATTTCTCCTTTAATGATGACTCCGCCAACAACGGTGGAAGGTCAACTAACACGTTCTGTTACCACCTCCAATGCGGATCTGGGCGACGTTGATGAAGGTGACTGGAATGCCTACGGTCGCAGCAATTTAGGACAGCGTTTCTCACCTTTGGATCAAATCACACCGGATAACGTCGATCAGCTTCAGCTAGCTTGGCAGTATCAAACGGGCGATAAAAAAGGCCCAAAAGATGTGGGTGAAACCACCTATGAAGCTACGCCACTTAAATTAGGTAATGCGCTTTATGTCTGTACTCCTCATAACTGGGTCGTGGCATTAAATGCCGACACGGGTGAAGAGCAATGGGTTTACGATGCGAAAGTGCCAGCAGAAAGCCAGCGTCAGCATCAGACCTGTCGAGGTGTATCCTATTTGCCACCGTCGAATGGGGATCAACTTCCTCCGATTCAAAAAACATCAGCGCCGGCTGAAAGCCTGAGCGCAATGCAATGCGATGCTCAATTGTTCTTACCAACGTCTGATGCTCGTCTTATTGCGATCGATCCGGCAACGGGTGCGAAATGCGCAAACTTTGCCAAAAATGGCGAGTTGGATCTGATGCATAACATGCCGTTCAAACAATCAGGGTATTATTATTCAACGTCGCCACCATTAGTGGCGGGTGGTGTGGTGATTGTGTCGGGTTCAGTGAATGACAATTACGATATTAATTCTCCTTCTGGTGTGATTCGCGCCTACGATGTAAAAACCGGTGAATTGATGTGGAACTGGGATTCTGGACGTCCTAATGATACTGCGCCAATTGGTGAAGATGAGGTGTATGCGACCAGCTCACCGAATAGTTGGTCTGTCGCCAGTGCCGATGAAAAACTGGGTCTAGCGTATTTCCCCATGGGGAACCGTACGCCTGATCAATTAGGTATCTATCGTAGCCCTGCGGAAGAAAAATACGCAACGTCTGTGGTTGCCTTGAGTCTTGAAACGGGTCAAGTCGCTTGGGTCCAGCAGTTTGTTCACCATGACTTATGGGATATGGACACCCCCGCTCAACCTTCTTTACTGGACTTAGACACACCAACAGGCAAACAACCTGCTTTAGTCGTGCCTACTAAACAGGGTGATATTTATGTTTTAAACAGAGCCACAGGCAAGCCCATTTTCCCGATAACCGAGGAAGCTGCTCCACAAGGTGCGATTCCCGGTGATTATACGGCGCAGACTCAACCCACCTCTGGCTTGTCCTTTAAACCTGCTAAATTAACAGAAGCGGATATGTGGGGGGCGACACCATTGGATCAATTGATGTGTCGGATTGAGTTTAAACAACTACGTTATGAAGGTCGTTATACACCACCGTCAGAACAAGGATCTATTGTTTACCCTGGAAACTTTGGTGTCTTTAACTGGGGCAGTATTGCCGTTGACCCTAAACGTCAGCAATTATTTGGTATGCCCTTGTACCTTGCTTTTACATCTACTTTAGTACCAAAAGAAGGCTTAGATTTAAGCGGAGCTAATAAAGGTGAACAGGGCGTTAATTCCAATGAAGGCGCTGAATATGCGGTTGAGTTGAAACCCTTTCTTTCGCCCTTGGGGATTCCTTGTCAGCAACCACCTTGGGGTTATGTTGCAGGGGTGGACCTTAAAACAGGAAAAACGGCTTGGAAGCATCAAAACGGCACGATTGAAGATATGACGCCGTTTAAACTGCCAATCGAAATGGGAGTGCCCGGTATTGGTGGCCCAATCATTACGAATGGTGGAGTCGTCTTTATGGCGGCAACGGTTGATGATTATTTACGTGCTTATGACCTATCAAATGGTAAAGAATTATGGAAAGGGCGTTTACCCGCCGGAGGTCAGGCAACGCCTATGACGTATTTAAACAGTAAAGGCGAGCAAATGGTGGTTCAAGTCGCAGGCGGTCATGGTTCCATTGGCACGACCATTGGTGACTATGTGGTTGCTTACAAGCTAAAAAAATAATGATTTACACGTTCGAAAGATAGTCTAGTTGTACTGGGCTATCTTTTTTTGTGGGATTTTCCATTATAGCGATATGGTATAAAAAAGTTATGTAACAATCGTTTTTGTTATAATGTTTTGTACCATGCACATCGCTATTTATTATTGGCCTCATGCATTCGTTTTTACTATCATCTGCGCCCTTCTTCCCCAAGATCATAAGTTGCGGGGCTAAATTTACTCTGGAAACCTCAGACACATGACTTCTAAATCTCCTCTGGCACTGTTGCCGTTGTTACTTTTTCTTGTTCTTTTTGTGGGCAGTGGGCTTTGGTATCAGTCCCAAGGTGTGGACTTTGCCTTCTATCAAATATCCGCCCCAGTGGCTATTTTGCCTGCGATTGCCTTGGCGATTTTATTAGGTAAAGGGCACTTTGATCAACGCATTGAAACCTTCATTCGAGGGGTTGGTGACAATACGATTGTCACCATGATTTTAATTTATTTGCTGGCAGGCGCATTTGCTAGTGTGGCTAAAAGTGTGGGTGGTGTGGATGCAACCGTAAACTTTGGTTTAAGCGTGGTTCCGCCTTCGTTGTTATTGCCTGGATTGTTTGTGATTACGGCTTTTGTGGCAACGTCGATGGGGACATCAATGGGCACGATTGCCGCGATTGCCCCTATCGCCATTGGCGTTGCAGAAGCCTCTGATTTGTCGCTATTGCTGACGGTTGGTACTGTGATCGGCGGCGCTATGTTCGGCGATAACTTGTCGATTATTTCGGATACTACGATTGCCGCAACGCGAACCCAAGGCTGTGACATGCGTGATAAATTCCGTATGAACTTTAAAATTGCTTTGCCTGCCGCAGTGGTGACCTTGATTTGGTTGTACTTTCAAAGTGGCGAGGCAACGATTGCCGATATTCAAGACTACGACTTAATTCGAATATTGCCTTATGTCGTGGTACTAGGCTTAGCCGTAGCTGGCGTGAATGTGATGTTGGTGTTGTTCAGCGGTATTGTATTGGCGGGCGTGATTGGTTTGACGATGCAGGCCGATTACTCCGTTGCGTCTTGGTCTGCCGATATTTATTCCGGCTACACTGGCATGCAGGAAATATTAATCCTTTCTTTGTTGATTGGTGGACTGGCGGCGTTAATGAAGTCCCAAGGCGGTTTGGATTGGCTGGTGGGTGCTATTGAACGTATCAGTCATGCATTGGGTGCTAAAGCAGGATCGACACGAGCGGGTGAGTTAAGTATTAGTGCAGCAGTCGCGTTAACCAATTTATGTACGGCAAACAATACCGTGTCTATTTTGATTAATGGCTCTGTCGCTAAAAACATTGCCCAGCGATACAATGTTGACCCTAAACGCAGTGCGAGTTTATTGGATATTTTCTCCTGTGTCGTACAAGGCATATTGCCCTATGGTGCGCAGATACTCTTGGCGTCTTCGTTGGCTAGTGTGTCTCCGCTAGACCTGATTGGATATGTGCAATACAGTTGGATATTGGCTGTTGCTGCGTTAATTTCCATTTTTATTGGTTGGCCTAAAGGCGCGAAATAACCTTTAAAAGTGTTTAACTCGATACTTGGAAAGGCCTGCGACCCTAGATTGTATTATTTAGGAGAGTAGGTCTTTTTTATTTTGTCTTTTTATTTTGTCTTATACAAAAGGAAGTTGTTTGAAACAGGGA
>CAXBGJ010000036.1:0-20453 GCA_963975045.1 uncultured Marinomonas sp.
GCAAGAGCCTATATGGATATGGGGGATGAAGAGGGTGCAAAAGTGATCCTTGATGATGTTATTGGGTCAGGAAATGAAAAACAAATTGCTGAAGCGCAGAATATGATGGAGCGAATGTTCCCAAGTGACTAAAAAAGTTGTACTAGTTGTTGAATATGATGGCTCTGAGTATAAGGGCTGGCAGGCACAAAAACTTGGCATTCCAAGTGTTCAGGAAAGTTTAGAAAAAGCATTGACCTTAGTGGCAAATCATCCTGTTCGGGTGGTTTGTGCTGGTCGAACAGATTCCGGTGTTCATGCCAGTGCTCAAGTAGTTCATTTTGAAACCGATGCTGAACGAAATGAACGGGCGTGGACTTTAGGCGTTAATACTTACCTTCCTTCTGATATTCGAGTGGTGGCAGCACGTGATGTTGCCGATGATTTTCATGCGCGCTTTAGTGCGTTAAGTCGTCGTTATCGATACGTGATTTACCAATCTTCTATTTGCCCAGCCATATTGGCTAATGGGGTAACATGGTCTTATAGGGCGCTTGATGCGCAAGCAATGAAAGAGGCTGCTAGCGTATTTTTAGGTACTCATGATTTCTCTTCTTTTCGTGCTATTGGCTGTCAGGCCAATACACCAATCCGAACGATTTTAAACTTCGATGTCCAGCAGGTAGGTCAATATATTATTCTTGATGTGAGGGCGAATGCATTTTTGCATCACATGATTCGGAATTTTGCTGGGGTCTTAATGTCAATCGGTGCGGGTGAAAAACCTATCGCTTGGGCGAAGCAAACCTTGGATGCTAAAGATCGTACTAAGGGGGGAATAACAGCACCACCAACTGGTTTGTATTTTGTTGATGTTGAATATCCGGAGTGTTTTAACGTGCCTGTTTGTAAGTTAGGCCCCCATTTTTTGCCTTATATAGAAGAGACAAGTTATGACGTGCCAAGTTAAAATTTGTGGGATAACCAATATAGACGACGCGTTAATGGCGTGTCGCTTTGGAGCAAACGCATTGGGTTTTGTCTTTTATGAAAAAAGCCCTAGATATGTAACGCCAGAAATCGCGAACTCTATTGTTGCGCAGCTTCCACCTTTTGTTACGCCTGTGGCCTTGTTTGTTGATGCGGATGCTTCGATAATAACTTCTGTAATTGGCGGCAGTTCGCGTTGGATGATTCAGTTTCATGGTGCTGAAACTGAATCCGAGTGTCTTTCTTACCAGCGACCTTATATGAAGGCGTTGAGAATAAAGAAAGGGGATGATGTGTCGGCGTTGGTGGATCAATACCCAAGCGCCAGCGCAATGCTATTGGATGCTTATAAAGCTGGTATTCCTGGTGGTACGGGTGAAGTGTTTGATTGGTCGTTAATACCAAAGGTGTTGTCTAAGCCGATTGTACTGGCTGGAGGTTTGACGCCAAATAACGTTGAGCAGGCAATAAAGCAAGTTGCTCCTTATGCTGTTGATGTAAGTGGCGGTGTTGAATTGTCTAAAGGCATAAAGAGTGAGCCTAAGGTTCGAGAATTTATTAATGGAGCAAAGTGTGGATAGCAACGATATTAATCTAGATTTACCCGATACTCATGGCCACTTTGGTCCATATGGTGGTGTGTTCGTATCAGAAACGCTCATGTCTGCATTAGATGACCTAACCAAAGTGTATGAGCGTTTGTCTAAAGACAGTGAATTCCAAGCGGCTTTTGATTATGACTTGGCGCATTATGTCGGGCGTCCATCGCCGCTTTATTTTGCGCAGCGCCTAACAGAAAAAGCCGGCGGGGCAAAAATTTATCTAAAACGTGAAGATTTAAATCATACCGGTGCGCACAAAATAAACAATACGATTGGTCAAGCATTGCTTGCTAAGCATATGGGTAAACCTAATATTATTGCTGAAACAGGCGCTGGTCAGCATGGCGTAGCATCTGCCACTGTTGCTGCTCGTTTAGGGTTGAAGTGCAAGGTGTTTATGGGGGCGGAGGATATTCGTCGCCAATCACTTAACGTTTATCGTATGAAGCTACTCGGCGCAGAAGTTATTTCTGTTGAGTCGGGCACTAAGACATTAAAAGACGCGCTTAATGAAGCTATGCGTTATTGGGTCGGCAATGTGGACGATACTTTCTATATTATTGGTACCGCCGCAGGTCCGCACCCATACCCTAAATTAGTACGAGATTTCCAGGCCGTTATTGGTCGTGAAACGAAAGCCCAGTGCTTAGCTCAAGAAGGTCGTTTACCCGATGCGCTTGTTGCTTGTGTTGGTGGTGGTTCAAATGCCATTGGTATGTTTCATCCTTTCATAAAAGATGAAAGCGTTGCTATGTATGGCGTAGAAGCGGGCGGGGACGGAATCGAAACGGGTCGTCACGCAGCGCCTTTATGTGCTGGACGACCAGGTGTATTACACGGTAATCGTACTTACGTAATGGCGGATGATGACGGTCAAATAATCGGCACTCATTCTATTTCAGCTGGTTTGGATTACCCTGGTGTTGGCCCTGAACATGCTTGGCTTAAAGACATTGGCCGTGCTAATTATGTCGCGATTAATGACGATGAAGCAATGGATGGTTTTCGTGATTTAACACGATTAGAAGGTATTATGCCTGCATTAGAATCGAGTCACGCGGTGGCTTACGGTATGAAGTTAGCAGCAACGATGGAAAAAGATAAGATTGTGGTTATCAACCTTTCAGGTCGTGGTGATAAAGACATTCTTACTGTTGCAGAAATAGACGGGATTGAAGTATGAGTCGCATCAAGCAATGTTTTGAAAATTTAGCAAAATCTGGTAAAAAGGCGCTTATTCCTTATATTACCGCTGGTGATCCGGCGCCTGATTATACGGTTACTATGATGAATGCTTTGGTTGCTGCAGGGGCTGATATTATTGAAATTGGCATGCCTTTTTCAGATCCGATGGCGGACGGTCCAGTCATTCAGTTGGCTTGTGAGCGTAGCTTGGCGGCTGGCACCAGTGTTAAAAAAGTATTACAAATTATTACTGAGTTTAGACTTGGCGATAAGCAAACACCGATTGTTTTAATGGGCTATTTGAATCCAATTGAGTTCTTTGGTTATAAGGCTTTTTCGGATGCGGCAAAAGAAGCAGGCGTTGATGGTATTTTATTAGTCGATCTGACTCCTGAAGAGGCGATAGATGTAGTAGAATGCTTCCGAGACAACGAGATCGACCTTATTTATTTGTTGTCACCAACGACGACATCGGAACGTGCAAAGAAAATTTGTAATCTAGCATCAGGCTATGTTTATTACGTTTCTGTAAAAGGGGTGACGGGGTCTGCTGAATTAGATGTCGATAGCGTTAAAAAACATGTGGATTCTTTACGTACTATAACCACGTTGCCGATTGGTGTTGGTTTTGGTATCCGTGATGCAAAAACTGCGGCGGCCGTAAGTAAATGCGCTGATGGGGTTATTGTCGGCAGTGTATTAGTAAACGCTATTGCGGAAAATAAAGATCATCAAAAAGAATATATAGCTGACGCTTTAGGGTCTATTTTAGCGCCAATGCGTAGTGAAATGGACGCGTAAGCGGCAGCAAATGAGAATGTGGAGAATGAAATGAGTAGCTGGTTAGATAAATTTGTACCTTCCATCGTGCGCAGTGAATCAAAACGCGCTACAACAGGCACTGTGCCTGAAGGCCTTTGGAAAAAGTGTCCAAAATGTGAAAATGTTCTGTACCGTCCAGAGCTAGAAAAAAACTTAGATGTTTGTCCAAAATGTAATCATCATCTTCGTGTTAGTGCTCGCCGTCGTTTGGATATTTTCTTGGACAAAGAAGGGCGTTATGAAATTGGTGCGCATCTTGAGCCAGAAGATAAATTGAAATTCAAAGATACCAAACGTTATAAAGATCGTATTGTTGATGCTCAAAAAAAGACGGGCGAAAAAGACGCTCTAGTCGCAATGCAAGGTGTGCTAAATGGTATGCCAGTGGTTGCTGTTGCGTTTGAATTTAGCTTTTTGGGCGGTTCGATGGGGGCTATTGTTGGAGAGCGTTTTATTCAAGCAGTCAATGTTTGCCTAGAAAAACGTATTCCACTTATTTGTTTCTCAGCTTCTGGTGGCGCTCGTATGCAAGAGGCGCTTATCTCTTTGATGCAAATGGCAAAAACCAGTGCGGGCTTAGAGCGTATGAAGCAAGAAGGCATTCCATACATTTCTGTCATGACAGATCCTGTTTTTGGTGGTGTTTCAGCTTCTTTGGCAATGCTGGGTGACCTGAATGTTGCTGAGCCGAATGCGTTGATTGGTTTTGCTGGGCCTCGAGTTATTGAGCAAACCGTACGTGAAAAACTGCCAGAAGGTTTCCAGCGTAGCGAATTTTTATTAGATAAAGGTGCGCTAGATATGATCATCAAACGTGATGAAATTCGTGATCGTTTGTACAATATCCTATCTTTGCTCACTCATAAGGTTGCTTAATTAAATGACGCACACGTCATTATCGAGTTGGCTTTCATATATTGAAAGCCAACATCCCTCTGAGATAGAACTAGGTCTAGAAAGAGGGAGTAAGGTGTTAGCTAGATTAAATTTATCTAGGCCAAAAATTAAAGTCATAACAGTGGCAGGCACCAATGGCAAAGGTTCCACCTGCGCTATGTTGACTCAATACCTCTGTACACAAAATTATTCTGTCGGTACTTATACATCCCCGCATTTTCTTGATTTTAATGAGCGTATCGCCTTAAACAATAGCGCTTGTGATGATGATCTTATTTGTCGTGCATTTGAGGCGATTGAAGCGGCACGAAAAAACACACCGTTAACTTATTTTGAGTTCAGTACTCTCGCGGCGCTATGGATTTTTGATCAATCCAAGCTGGACTATTGGGTACTAGAGGTTGGGTTAGGGGGAAGATTAGATTCGGTCAATATGATTGACGCCGATGTGGCGGTGGTGACATCAATTTCATTGGATCATATCGACTGGTTAGGGGATGACCTTGATGTTATTGCTCGTGAAAAAGCAGGCATAGCGAGAAAGGATAAGCTGTTGATCAGTGGTGTGGTTAACCCACCCAGTACCATCGCGACCACGGCATTGGACGTCGGAGCGCATTTGCGCCAAAAGGGTATTGATTTTAGTTTTACGTCAAATCAAAGTGAATGGGCGTGGGCTGGCAATGGCGTTCAATTCGATAATTTGCCGATACCATCCTTGCCGCTACAAAATGCTGCGACCGTGATTGCGGTGTTGGTCTTTATGGGGCTTGTCCCTGCTCAAGAAGATTTAGTCACGTTGTTTCGTACGGCGCAATTAACGGGGCGCTTTCAGCAGGTTGCTTCTTCTCCTGATATATACATTGATGTGGCGCATAACCCAGAAGCGGCGGTGGAGCTTGCTCGTCGCGTGAGCCATTTTTCACGTCAACCTGTTGCTGTGTGTGGCATGTTAAAAGACAAAGACATTGATGGTGTGATGACTCATCTTGCGCAGAGTTTTTCTGATTGGTTTTGCGCTGATTTAGCCGGGCCAAGAGGGGCAAGAGCCGATGAATTGGTTGAGTGTATTATACGTTGCTCTCCAAGTATGTCTTCGAAAGTGAAGGCTTTTGATTCTGTGCATGACGCGTTTTATGCCGCTTTGGCTAAGGCGAAAGAGGAGCAACGTTCAGTTATTGTTTTTGGCTCTTTTGTCACCGTTTCGAATTATTTGGCGTTTAGTCAATTGAAGAGTGATTTATGATTGATAGAACCATAACATACAGACTTATTGGTGCCGGTATCATGGTACTGTCCGCAGCGATAATACTGCCATTAGTTTTAGATGGGGAGCGTCCAGCTGAGCTGGATGTTCAAGTTCAGGTAACGTCACCACCGGCTTTCCCTATCCTAGAAATTGCTCCGGTTAAGCCTGCAGACAGTTTGCCGATTGAATCAAATAGCGCAGATAATAAAGAAGTAGACGACATTCGTCTTATTCCTGTCCCACAATCAGCAAAAGATATTGAAAGCACTCGTAACGCAGACTCTAAGACACCTCAAGCTGATAATAGTCCTGTCGTCACCGCGCCTGCTAAGAAAGCATTGCCTGAAAAGGTGGCAGATCGTTGGGCACTTCAAATTGCAACGTTTAAAAGCAAAGACAACGCTATTCGTCTGGTCGATAAGCTTAAAGACTCAAATTACGACGCTTATAGTTTAACCACCAATTCGCTCTATAAAGTATACGTTGGTCCTGAATTTAAACGGGAAACCTCTGAAAGAATGCGTGAAGAAATTAAGAAGAAGTTTAGCTTAACTGGCATTGTTGTTAAGTATTCAGTGAATTAATACGAGGTTTTTGGCCTCAGTATTTGGAAAATGTGAGCCATCTGTTAAACTGCGCAGCGATTTTTAGAGGTATTCATGGAGCAAGTAAATTCAATGTCGACGATTGATTGGTTGATTATTGCCGTGGTGATTCTTTCCACACTTTTAAGTTTGAAAAGAGGGTTTGTAAAAGAAGTATTATCGCTTCTTACTTGGGTTATTGCTTTTGTCATATCGATAAAATTCTCTGACCAAATGCAAGCTCTGCTACTTGATCAAGTTCAAAATGATCAGATTCGTTATATTGTTTCTTTTGTTTCTCTATTTATAGCAACGTTGGTGGTTGGGGCGTTAGTCAGCTTTTTGCTTGGCTCCCTGATTCAAGTAACAGGCTTATCGAGCACTGATAGAGTATTAGGCATGCTCTTCGGTTTTGCGCGAGGCAGTTTGATTGTTGTGGCTTTTGTCTCTTTATTGAGTTTGAGCCCTGCTATAGAGAAAACAGAGTTTTGGAAAACATCACAATTGATCCCTCAATTGGGGCAGTTGAATGACTGGACGCGTGATATGTTAGGCAAGAGTTCGGATCTTATGGATTCGGCTCTCATTGACCGCGCCCTTGGCAATTAGCTGCTGAACATCGCAGCCAAATAGAGAAAGAACCTTGCGGCGTTTGTCGCAATTCCCCAACACGAGGATCTAGAGCATGTGTGGTATCGTTGGTGTCGTAGGCACGTCTGTGGTTAACCAAGCAATTTTTGATGCGTTAACCGTTCTTCAGCATCGCGGGCAAGATGCTGCAGGTATGGTAACCAGCCATAACGGACGATTATGCTTGCGCAAAGACAATGGTCCGGTGAGTGAAGTATTTCGCACTCGCCATATGAAAAAACTCCAAGGTAATATAGGGATAGGTCATGTTCGCTATCCAACGGCTGGAACATCCAGCTCAGCAGAAGCTCAACCTTTTTATGTTAACTCTCCTTACGGTATTTCCCTTGCACACAATGGCAACTTAACGAACACAACTAAACTAAAGCGAGAGGTGTTTGAATCTGACTTGCGTCATGTCAATACTACCTCTGACTCTGAAGTGCTTGTAAACGTATTGGCTCATGAGCTTCATCAAGAGGGAAAATTAATTCCTACGCCAGAAGATATTTTTAATGCGCTTGAGCGTGTATATAAACGTATTGAAGGTGGTTATGCGGTTGTTACTCTGATTACTGGTTATGGTATTTTGGCGTTCCGTGATCCTGATGGCATTCGTCCATTGATTTACGGTTCTAAGCAAACCGAGGCTGGTCTTGAATACATGGTGGCCTCTGAAAGTGTTGCGCTTGACGCGGCAGGCTTTAAAGTTGAACGTGATATTCAACCAGGGGAAGCGATATTTTTTGATGTAAACCATAAGGTTCATGTGCGTCAATGTACGCCTAAAAAAGTGGCTCGTCCTTGCTTGTTTGAATACGTTTACTTTGCTCGACCAGACACTGTTATTGATAATATTTCGGTTTATAAAGCGCGAATTAATATGGGCGATCGCCTTGCTGCGAAAATTCAACGTGAGTGGAAAGGCATTGATATCGATGTGGTTATCCCCATTCCAGATACCAGCCGTACGGCTGCTCTGCAAATCGCACAAGCATTGAATATTCCGTTCCGTGAAGGCTTGGTGAAAAACCGCTACATTGGTCGTACCTTTATTATGCCAGGTCAAGAGATTCGCAAAAAATCGGTTCGTCAAAAATTAAACCCAGTTCCTTATGAGTTTAAAGACAAAACGGTCTTGTTGGTTGATGATTCCATTGTTCGCGGTACAACGAGTAAAGAAATTATCGAAATGGCAAGAGAGGCGGGTGCGAAAAAAGTTTATATTGCTTCAGCTGCACCGGAAGTTCGTTATCCCAATGTCTATGGTATTGACATGCCAGCGGCGCATGAACTGATTGCTCATAACCGTAATGTTGATGAAATTTGTAAGTTAATTGGCGCAGACAAGTTGATCTTTCAAGACCTGAATGATTTGATCGAAGCGTGTATTGATGAAAAACACTCTGACGTTCGAGAGTTTGATACGTCTGTTTTTGATGCAACTTACATAACCGGCAATATTGATAGTGTTTATTTGGCCAGTATTGAAGGTGCGCGAAATGATTTGAATAAGTCTGCTATCGAAGATATGCAGAGTAGCGATATGATGCACCCTATGTAATATTTTCAGTATCTCGTGACGGATTTAACTAAGCCAGGTCACGCCTGGCTTAGTTGTTTTTGGGAAAGATTTTAAAAAATGGTTTTGGAGTGACAAAATGTCTGATTATAAAGACGCTACGAATGCGATTCATATGGGTGTTCGACAAACACAAGAGCAAGAAAACAGCGAAGCCATTTTTATGACCTCTAGCTTTGCTTACAGCAGTGCAGAAGAGGCGGCAGGAAAGTTTTCAGGTGATGAAGACGGTAATGTTTATTCTCGTTTTACAAACCCTACGGTAGCGCTATTTGAAAAACGCTTAGCGGCGCTGGAAAAAGGCGAAGCTGCCATCGCGACAAGTTCAGGTATGGCCGCGTTAATGACGCTAGCTTATAGCTTGTTAAGTGCTGGTGATCGTGTAGTTTGTTCGCGTAATATTTTTGGTTCAACGGTTAAGTTTTTTAATGCCTATACAGTAAAGTTCGGTGTTGAAGTCATATACGTTGATGCAACAGACTACACTGCTTGGGCAGCAGCGATTAACGAGAAGACACGTTTTTGTTATTTTGAAACGCCTTCTAATCCTCTTTATGAGGTCGTTGATGTCGCACGTGTGTCGGCGTTAGCTCATGCAAAAGGCGCGTTGCTTTGCGTGGATACCGTGTTAGCGACTCCGGCATTGCAAAATCCGTTGACGCAAGGGGCGGACATCGTTATGCAATCTGCGACCAAGTTTATTGATGGGCAAGGGCGTTGTTTGGGCGGTGCCTTGATTGCGAGTCAAGAAATCGTCGATGTTTTTACTGGGTTTATGCGCAGTGCGGGACCTTGTATGAGCCCATTTAATGCTTGGGTGTTATTGAATGGTTTAGAAACATTGTCTTTGCGTATGACAGCGCACTCATTAAATGCCTTAAAGTTGGCCGAGTATTTAGAAGCGCATTCTAAAGTGCTAAAGGTGAATTACGGTGGATTGCCCAGCCATAAGTACCATGAACTGGCTAAGCAGCAGCAAAAAGATTTTGGTGGCCTGTTATCGTTTGAAGTCGAAGGTGGACGTGAAGCCGCGTGGCGCGTCATTAATGGTACAAAATTGATGTCGATTACCGGCAACTTAGGTGATACGAAAACCTTGGTTACTCATCCTGCTACGACGACTCATGGTCGATTAACGGACGAAGAAAAAGCCAAAGCGGGGATAACCGAAGGTTTGATTCGTGTGTCGGTTGGGTTAGAAGATATTGACGATATTATTGCAGATGTAGATTTTGCCCTAGCGCAATTATCTTAAATGCTCGTAGCTTAATACTATAGGCAAAAAAATGGCTTTAGAATAATATCTAAAGCCATTTTTTATGCGAACCACTTGATCTTTCTAGTCGCCTTTTTCTGTGTTGTTTGTTTCATGCTCAATTTGATCTTGTTTAATGGTCGCTTCTTGTAGGGCTTCCAACTGCTTCCTTTCTTTTTTGCGATAACCTAATACGAGCAAACAAGGTGTCAGTATGAGTGTTAGCGGTGTCGCAAAGGTCAATCCGCCAGCAATAGCAGTTGATAATTGTGTCCACCATTGAGCAGAGGGCGCGCCAACACTTAATGATTGATGAATTAAATCAATGTTTAATTGGAACACCATAGGAATCAAACCAAGAATGGTGGTAACTGTGGTCAGCATCACAGGCCTTAAACGCTGTACGCCGGTACGAATAGCGGCTTCACGAACCATCATTCCTTGTTTACGTAATCCGTTGAAGGTGTCAATTAAAACAATGTTGTTATTTACCACGATCCCTGCCAACGCAATAACACCAACACCGCTCATAACGATGCCGAAGGGTTGACCTTTCATCATGAGCCCAATAAGTACGCCCATTGTCGAAAAAATAACGGCGCTAAGGATCAATAAACATTGGAAGAAGTTATTGAACTGAGTGACCAGGATAATAGCCATAATAAAGAAAGCAACACCAAAAGCTTTTATTAAAAACATCATGGATTTTTGCTGATCTTCTGTATTACCGCGAAATTCATAGCTGACAGTTTTATCAATATTGGCAGCATCAAGTTTGATTTTAATGGCCTTGATAACTTCATCGACCACTAGGCCATCTTTGACATCGGCATCAATTTTAATGGTTTTCTTACCGTCTGTTCTGTTTATTATTCCTTGTTTTGGTGCCGCATAGCGCTGAATAAAGTTGCTCGCTGGTATGCTGCCTTGATTCGTTGGGATTTGTAACTGATCTAACTGATCTAAGCTGCGTTGATTAACCGGGTAGCGCAGCACAATATCAATTTTGTCGTCGGCGCCATCCGGTAAGAAATCACTTAATGTAATGCCTGTGGTAACCAACTTAATAACATTCCCTAAGCTGTTAACATCAACGCCGTATCGACTGGCTTCAGCACGATTTATATCGATACGCCATTCGATTCCCGGTAAAGATCTATCATCACTCACGGTGATGATTTCTTCTCTTTCGAGCAAATTTTTAGTGATTTCGTCGGCTGCTAGATTGAGGGCGACTGAATAATTTGAGCTAAGTTGCAGCTGAATATCGGCACCAGATTGTGGGCCGCCTTGCTCTTTTTCGGCACTTACTTCGATACCTGGGATTTGTTTTGTTCTTTCTCGAATGCGATCTAGAATAACGCTGGCAGAATCTCGTTTGTACCAATCAATGAATTCCATGCTGATTGAGCCAATGCTGTCAGGAGCCGCGCTGTTGCCTGGTGTAGCATAAGAGGTTGTCACGACACTTTTAAGTTCTGGCGTCCCAATTACCTGTTGTTCAACTTGTTGTACGAGTGCATCTTTTTCATCAAGAGAAAGGTCACCACGGGCGCGAATATCTAAATTCGCAGATTCTGGCTCAATATTCGGGAAAAACTCTACGCCCTTGCCGAATTGCCCATAACTGGCAAAAACACTAATAAGCAGGGTAATGGTGAACAAGAGAACCCAAATAGGACGCTCTACTAGACGAGTAAGTACTCGGCCGTATAAGCCGGTAGGGCCTGTAAGTTGGCTTAGATCACCTGTTTCAGTAATGCGTAACGTGTGCATGGTCTTTTCACTGTAAGCGCCTTTTTTACCAATAATAGATCCAATGGTAGGCAATACAATGAGCGCCATAACGAGAGACGATGACAAGGTCGCGATAATAGTAATTGGCATGTAACGCATGAATTCGCCAACGATGTCAGGCCAAAATAATAATGGCATGAAAACAGCGAGAGTGGTTGCAGTTGACGCTGTAATTGGCCACGCCATACGTTTTGCGGCTTCGCTATAAGCTTGGCGTTTAGAGGCGCCTTCTGCCAGTTTTCGGTCAGCGTATTCTGTGACAACAATGGCGCCATCAACCAGCATGCCGACACTGAGTATTAAGGCAAATAGCACGACCATGTTGATGGTGTAGCCTTGCAAGTCCAAAATTAAGATGCCAGATAAAAACGCACCAGGAATGGCTAAACCTACTAATAAGGCGCTGCGAATACCAAGTGCCCAAACAATGACAATCATTACTAGTAGAGTGGCAGCTAAGACGTTGTTGAATAAATCGTTGAGCGATGTCTCAATGTCTGTTGATTTATCACCGGTTAGGTTGTATTCAACTCCGTCAGACCATTGTTCGCTTTCGTTTTTCACTACGGCTTTAACGGCTTCAATGGTCTCAATGATGTTAACGCCAACGCGTTTTGAAACAGCTAAAGTAATGCTGCGCTTGCCTTCTACACGAGCATAGCTGCTTGGGTCTTCAAACGTCAGTTCGCCAGTGGCAATATCACCTAAAAGGACCACTTGGTCACCATCGGCTTTTATTGGTAGATTGAGAATATCTTCTTTGGTTTTTAGTAAACCAGGAACTTTAAGGGAAAATCGTCCGGCACCAGTATCCAAGTTGCCGGCGGCAACCAAGCGATTGTTACCTGAAACGAAGTTCGCGACATCGGCAAGAGAAAGATTGTAGGATTCTAGTTGTTCAGGACGAATAATGATTTGTGCTTGCTGGTCTCTGTCGCCGCTTATATTGGCTTCTAATACGCCATCCACCGCTTCAATTGAATCTTGAAGGTTTTTCGCGGTACGGCTAAGGGTAGCAAAACTGACGTTACCGGATAAATTAACGCGTAATACAGGGAAGGTTGACAGGTTTATTTCGGAAACAGTTGGTTCATCTGCATCATCTGGTAGTTCACTTTTGGCGCGATCAACTTTGTCTTTTGCATCGCTAATGGCTTGATCAATGTCTACGCCAGACTCGAATTCAAGAATAATAGACGCATGGCCCTCAGAGGCGGTCGATTTAAGTTCTTTTAATCCTTCTAAGCCCTTTAGCTCTTTTTCTAAAGGGTGGACTAATAAGCTGTCTGCGTCCTCTGGCGAAATGCCTTCTAAGGAAACAGAAACGTACGCCATTGGGATGGTAATGTCTGGATCACTTTCTTTGGCTATTTCAATGTAAGCAACCGTGCCCATGATGAGTATCAGGACAAAAAACATCATTACGGTGCGTGAGCGAGCTAAGGCCGCCTCAATCAATGTTTGCATGTTGAGCCTCCCTTAGTTTTCATAGTGTGCATCGACTTTATCGCCAGCAGACACAAACCCTTGTCCGACAGTAATAATATTGACGTTATCTGGTAGGCCGTTAACCCAAACTTGATCTCGTTCAGATTTGACGATCTCGACAGGCGAAATAACGACTTTGTTATCAATGTCGATTGTCTTAATGGCGGTTCTACCTGTGTTGTCGAGTGTTAATAAGGCAGGTGAAAACGCGTGTGCTTTTTGCTCATCTAAAATGAAATCAACCGCAGCAGTCAGTCCTGCTGGAATAACGTTATCAGGGTTATCTACTTGCATTTCGACACTAATCGTTCGGCTAGATTCATTGGCCGTGGCACTGATGTAAGAAACAAAACCTTCCGCTTCATAACCAGACTCAAGGCGAATGTTTCCTTGTGTACCTAACTTAATTTGTTGGATTTTATTTTGCGGGATATTGACGCTGACCCTGATAGGGTTCAAAGACACCAATGTACCGATCGATGCACCGACCGATAACACTTGTCCTTCTTGAACGTCTAGCGTGTTTAAAACACCGGAAAAAGGAGCGGTCAGATTCGCATTTTCTAAATCCACCGTTAAAGCACGTTCAACTGATTTGGCTGAGGCTAGGTCGGTTTCAGCTTGTGCAACATTAACCTTGGAGGAAAGATTATTGGCTGCAAGTTTTTTCATGCCATCTAACTCAAGCGTTCTTTGCTTTACTAAAAGGCGAGCTTGTTCAATTTGAACCTTCAGTGTACGAGTGTCAATCTGAGCAATTGAACTGCCTTTTTTTACAAAATGACCTTTTTCAACTGGTAGCTTGACGATTCGGCCTTGAAAGCTGTTTGTTAGCAGCAAGGTCTCATCTGCTAGGGTTTTTCCGCTTAAAGGCAAGTGCATCTCAATGGATTTCACAATCAGTGTTTTGGCCTGAACTGAATGAGCAAGTTTCGACTCTGCCGTTTGTGATGAAATGGTGTTTTCTTCAGGCGTCGATTCAGTTGGACTAACCGTAATGCCATTGCCACCAAAATACATCCAACCGACAGTTACTGCGGCGATAACAATGGCCGTTATCGGTCCTATTTTACTTTTGAACTCCATTTAATGCTCCATGAAATAAAAATTTTTTATTATATTCATAACAGTATATTCGTAAAAAATGATGAAAGAATATGTTTTCTTTAATCTTTATAAAGATCATAACAACTTTAATACGTCGTTTTATGACAAAAATGGCCAATTTTATTTTCTAACAACAAAATCCTCTTCCTTTTTTAGCATTTGACGACTTGTATTTACTGAACCTTCGCTTAGAAGGATGGTACTATATCGCCACAAAATTTTTACATTATATGGGTAGATATGAGTCTATTGTCGTTAGAACAGATTAGTGTTGCTTTTGGGCATAACCCACTGCTGTCAAAAATTAGTTTTTCAGCGGACGCTGGTGAGCGTGTTGCTATTATCGGCCGTAATGGCGCAGGTAAATCCACTTTATTGAAAGTCATCTCTGGTGAACAAGTTGCCGACGAAGGCATGGTTCGCATTGAAGGGGGAATGAAAGTTGCACAGCTTCCACAAGAGCTGCCAGCGGCCAATGAAAAAACGGTTCGTGAAGTCGTGAGTGAAGGCGCAGGCCAAGCCCATACTTTGATGGCACGTTATTTTAAATTATTAGAAGATTTCGAGAATGATCACTCAAATGAACTAGGTGACATTCAAACCGAGCTAGACAAAATTCAAGGCTGGGATCTTGAGCAGCGAGTGAATCACATGATTCAACGTTTGGCTCTTCCTGCTGATAAGTTGATGTCGGAGTTGTCAGGTGGTTGGCGTCGTCGTGTTATTTTGGCGCAAGCTTTAATTTCTAATCCTGACGTACTACTGCTAGACGAACCAACGAACCATTTGGATGTTCCGACGATCGAATGGATGGAGCAACAGCTTCAACAATTCCGTGGTTTGATTCTCTTTATTACCCATGACCGTCGTTTTCTTGAAAAACTGGCCAATCGTATTATTGAGTTAGATCGCGGTAACTTAATTTCATTTAGCGGCAGCATTCATGCGTTTTTGGCTTTTAAAGAAAAAATGCTGGAAGAAGAAGAACGTGCAAATGCATTGTTTGACAAGCGCTTAGCAGAAGAAGAAGTATGGATTCGTCAAGGTATCAAAGCTCGTCGTACTCGTAACGAGGGTCGAGTTCGTGCTTTGGAGGCGTTGCGAGATGAACGTTCTGAGCGCATTGGTCGTCAAGGTAATGCAAAAATGGCGATTGAAACCAAAGATAAATCCGGCAAGCTAGTCGCCGAATTTACCCAAGTGAGCCACTCCTTTGATGACAAAGTCATTTTACAGCCTATGGATCTGGTTGTTTCTCGTGGTGATCGCATAGGTCTGATTGGACCAAATGGTTGTGGTAAGAGTACTTTTCTGAAGATCCTCTTAGGAAACTTAGAGCCTTCTTCCGGTAAGGTTCACCAAGGTACCAAACTAAACATCGCTTACTTTGACCAATTGCGCGAACAGTTAGACCCAGAACAAACCGTGGCGGAAAACGTTGGTGAAGGCAAAGATGTTATTGAGATTAATGGCCAAAACAAACACGTTATTGGTTATCTTGGTGACTTTCTTTTCCCACCAGAGCGAGCGCGTACGCCGGTAAAAGCGTTATCTGGTGGTGAACGAAATCGTGTTTTGTTGGCAAAATTATTCACTCGTCCAGCCAATCTTTTGATAATGGATGAGCCGACCAACGACCTTGATGTAGAAACATTGGAACTGCTCGAAGAGCTGCTAATGAACTACGATGGCACCTTATTATTGGTAAGTCATGACCGTGCTTTCCTTGATAACGTTGTCACAAGCGTGATTGCGTTTGAAGGCGAAGGCAAAGTCAAAGAATACGTTGGTGGTTATCAAGACTGGATTCGTCAAGGTGGTAAGTTCCCAACGGAATCGACGTCTCAGACTAACGATGAGCCAACCAAAAAAGAAAAAGCCAAGCTAGAGGCAAAGAAAGAAGCCGCGCCAGCGGTTAAGCCAAAAGCCAAGCTAAGCTATAAACTGCAGCGTGAATTTGAAAACATGCCAGAAGTCATTGCTACGTTGGAGCGAGACATTGCGTCTCTTCATGCTACAACAAGCGCTGCGGATTTTTATGCAGGTGATGCAGAACAAGTGCAAAAAACATTGGCAAAAGTGTCACACAAAGAACACGAGCTTGAAACAACGATGGAGCGTTGGCTTGAGCTTGAAGAAATGAAAAACGGGTAATTTATGACGCAGAAAATAAAAGCAGTTTCTTTTGTGCCACGTTTCTTTGGTGCTTTCGGTCAGTTTTTCAAATACATGGGGAGCGGCGATTATGCCGCTCGCTGTCAGCAAGCGGATAAAGGCGAACTCTTCGCTTTCGAAGCTGAGCCGACGGTCATTACTGAAACAGTAGAAGTGATTCGTGAAATTGAAGTGATGGCGCCAGCTTTGGACACGGTCAACGAAGATGGAGCTCACCAATTACTGATGCTTTTGCAACAAGAAGCGCGTTTCATCGACTTCCTTCAAGAAAGTATTGATGGTTATGCGGATGCAGATGTCGGTGCGGCAGCACGCCAAATTCATGCGGGTTGTTCTAAAGTATTGGCGCAGCACTTTACTATTGAAGTGGTGAATTCCGCGGCAGAAAATAGTCGAATTGAGATACCAGCCGATTACGATGCTAAGCAGATTAAATTGGAAGGCCGAGTGGAAGGCGTTGGTCCTTATACCGGTACTTTGATTCATCCTGGTTGGAAAGTCACAGACACACGCTTACCGAAAGTGACGAACACCGAAAGCCTAACTATTTTGGCGCCAGCCGAAGTCGAGGTATAACCCATGAGCGACTACTTTATTGGTATCGATTTAGGTACCACGCATTCTGCTGTCTATTATTCCCAATCGGGTCAATCCCAAGTAGGGCGTATTCAACAACTGGCGATCCCGCAATTTATCGCGGCTGGCCAAGTCGATTCTCGTCCTTTATTACCTTCTTTTGTTTACTTTCCTCATGACACTGAATTCTTAGAAAGTGACTTACTGTTGCCGTGGGGAAAAGCCCATTCGATTGTAGGCCAATTAGCACGTGAGTTGGGTGCTAAGTCGTCTGGTCGTTTAGTACAAAGTGCAAAAAGTTGGTTGTGTCATTCTCGTGTTGGCGCGGATGAAAACGTGCTTCCTATCGATGCGCTTGAAGAAGTTGAAAAAATCTCTCCAGCTGCGGTGACTGAAATTCTGTTAACGCATCTTGTAAATGCTTGGAAAGTTTCTTTTCCAAATGCACCTATTACAGAGCAAAATGTGGTTATTACTGTGCCGGCGTCATTTGACCCTGCGGCTCGTGCGATTACCGAGCAATCAGCAGAACGAGTCGGTTTACGATCACGCTTGATAGAAGAACCGCTGGCCGCGTTTTATGCGTGGCTGAGTGACCAAAAAAATTGGACGGAAAACTTAACCGTTAACGAACATATTTTAGTGGTCGATGTCGGGGGTGGAACCACAGATTTGTCTTTGATCCAAGCCGTTGAAAAAGATGGAGCATTAGGTCTAGAGCGCGTAGCGGTTGGTCGTCACATACTATTGGGTGGTGACAACATGGACATGACTTTAACTTATCATTTGGCGGCTCAACTTGCGCAAAATGGTACTCACCTTGAACCTTGGCAGATCACCGGCTTAACCCAAGCCTGTCGTGAAGCCAAAGAGCGTTTGTTGTCTAATGCAGATATTGCTGAAACCAGTGTCGTTGTACCGAGTCGCGGTCGCAGCTTGTTTAATAACAGTGTCAAAGCCACGTTAACTCAAGCCGATGTACAGCAATTGTTGATTGAGGGTTTCTTTCCTCAAGTGGAGTTAGGTGAGCAAGCTCATAAAGTTGCTCGTAGTGGTTTTAGCTCTATCAATTTAGATTATGAAGGCGATCCAGCCATCACTCGACACATCAGTGAGTTTTTGTCTCGGCACGATGTGAAGCCGAGTAAAATATTACTGAACGGTGGCGTGTTCAATGCGACGGTGATACGCAATACGCTAGAGGCTCGCTTACAAAACCTATTAGGTGACATACCGTTAACGATGTTGACACCTTCTCACTTAGATTATGCAGTGGCCAAAGGCGCAACCTATTACGCCAAAGTTCAAGCGGAAGGCGGTGTTAAGGTCAAAAGCGGATTAGCGTCGAATTACTACATTGGTGTTGCTAGTCCAATGCCAGCCATTCCTGGCATGGCGCCGCCGGTTGATGCTATTTGCGTGGCACCATTTGGTTTAGAGGAGGGTTCAGAGGAGCAGATGCTACCCAATGAGTTCTCTCTTGTGGTTGGTGAAAGCGTTATATTTCGTTTTTTCCAATCCAAAAACAATGAAGTGGATGCAGTGGGTAACGTCGTGTCTGCTTTCGCATTGGGTCAGTTGAATGAACTGAGCCCTTTGTCAGTTCGTTTGGACGCTGGACATTATCAAGCAGGGGAAATGGTGCGTATTTATCTAACCGCTCGTGTTACTGAGTTGGGCTTATTGTTATTGCAAGCGCACGACACACAGTCTGATTTAAACTGGACCATTGAGTTTCAAGTTAGAGAGGTCTAAATCATGGCGCAACCAGCTTTTGGCCCTTCTTATCGAGTGGGAATTGATTTAGGGACGACTAACTGTGTCGTTTCTTACCTTTCAACGACGGGTCTGGACTCTGATCGAAATACACCAACACTATTGCCTATCCCTCAAGTAATGAGTGATGGCTCTGTGCAGGAATTTGATTATTTGCCGAGTGCAATTTACCTGCTGGCCAACGATGAGATAGGGAAGATTGTTCCTATTTTACCTTGGCGTCATCATGATAAAGAATGTGTCGTTGGCATGGGCGCATTAGCCTTAGGCCAACGCCGAACAGGGCAATTAGTGCAGAGCGCAAAAAGCTGGTTGAGTCATCGACAAGTCGATCGTCGCACAGCCATTCTTCCCTGGGGAAGTGATTCGGTAAAAAAGCTCAGTCCATTACAAGCCAGTAAGTTACTTCTTTTGCACATTAAGCAAAGCTGGAACCATCGTTTTCCTGACGCTCTTTTAGAGTTGCAAACCGTCGCTTTAACCTTGCCGGCATCGTTTGACGAAGAAGCACGTGCGCTGACGTTAGAAGCCGCTAAATTGGCTGGTTTAGAAGACCTTTATCTATTAGAAGAACCGCAAGCAGCTTGCTATCACTACATCAGTGACGATGAAAGGCTAGCGTCTTTGGCTGATAAGAAAATGCTGTTAGTGGTTGATATTGGAGGAGGCACAAGTGACTTTAGTTTGGTTGCCATACGCTCTTCTGCGAAAACCAATAAACAAGGTGCGGCGATTTCATTAAAGCGCATCGCAGTCGGTGAGCATTTATTGCTTGGTGGCGATAATCTTGATCAAGCTTTAGCGTTTCAGCTCGACCCCAAACAAATTTCGGCTTTATCCGTGTCTCGTCTCGCCGCGTTGGTTCAGCAAACGCGTCAAGCTAAAGAAAATCTATTGGGCGCTAATGCGCCAGAATCCTTGAGTATTACGGTGTTGGGTGGCGGCAGTCGTCTGATTGGCGGCTCACAGAAATTTGATGTTTCAAGAAACACATTATTAGAGCAAATGAGTACGGGGTTCTTTCCTCTTGTGGAGGCGAATGATCCGGTACAAAAAAACGCTTACGCCATGCATGCGTTAGGTTTGCCGTATGAATCTGATCCTGCGTTCACACGACATTTAGCGGCATTTTTGCAACAACACAAAGCCGCCATTGAAATCGCCACTGGCTCGACTATGCCAGATGCCGTGTTGTTTAACGGCGGCTTGTTTAATAGCCCAGTGTTAAAAGCCCGTTTGCTGGCGCAATTAAATGCTTGGTCAAATACTCCGATAATAGCCTGCTCTGCCGATGAACCAAATGAGGCGGTTGCAAAAGGTGCGGCGATGTATTTAAACGCCTTGGCGGGAGAAAGTGCGCGAATTGAAAGTGGCGTAGCGCACAGCTTGTATTTGAAACTTGGGGATGATCAATTTGTTGGTATTTTGCCCAAAGACACGCTAAAAGGTGAAACGCTGCTTTTAGAGCAAGATTTTTTTGTCACATTGGGTCAACAAGTTCAATTTCCTTTGTATCGCTCTGATGATCATCTTGAATGTGTCGTGGGTGAAGTGCGAAAAGAAAATGGCTTACATTACATCTCCAACTTAGCAACAGAATTAGACAGTTCAGAAGAAAATACGGAGTTATCGGTTTCAATGTCGGTGCAAATGACCGAAGTGGGTGTGCTTCAAGTTCTGTTGAATGGCAATGACACTCGCGACCAGTGGCGCTTGGACTTTTCCACCTCTAAGCAGGACCCAAATAACGACTCGGATT
>CAXBGJ010000037.1:0-20117 GCA_963975045.1 uncultured Marinomonas sp.
ATAACTCTTTCATCATTTCACTCTCTTGTAATATCGCCAATCAATACGATTTTTTCTTGTTGAAGCCTTACTAAAAGTAAGCAACTTCTTCTGCCGTCAAAGCACGGAACTCACCCGCTTGCAAATCAACATCAAGTGAAAGCGGACCAATCTGGTCACGATGAAGCTCTTCCACTTTATTGCCTACCGCGGCCAACATCCGTTTCACTTGATGATATTTACCTTCTTGAATCGTAAGGTAAATATCACAGTCGCTAATACGTTCAGCAACAGCAGGTAACGTTGGTTGCGGCTCGCCATTCAGCATGACACCCGCTTCCAATTGCTTTAAATCTTCGTCACTGATTCGCTCGGCCAACATCATACGATAGCGTTTGTTGCACGCATTACGCGGTGATGTAATTCGATGTAGCCATTGTCCATCTGTCGTCAGTAACAGTAAGCCAGTCGTGTCTTTGTCTAAACGGCCAACTATATTGAGCGCTTGCCCCAAATGTGAAGGCAATAAATCCAACACCGTAGGATGCTCTGGATCTTGGTTAGCACAAACGTAACCAGCAGGCTTATGCAGTAAGTAATACCCTTCTGATGGCCACGCCAAAAGCGTGTCGTCTAGGCAAATTTTATCACCGTCTTGTACTGTGTAATTGGCCTTTTTAACCACCTCACCGTTTACGGTAACACGGCCTTTTGACGCGGCAATTTTTGCCGCTTTACGTGCCAATTCAGTCACGTGGGATAAATAAAAATCAAGTCTCAAGAGAATCGCCTATGGCTTTGTTTAGATTAAGAAAATACTTCGTGGGTGGTTTCAATTTCTTTGAAGAAGAACGTCGCATTATGCAGCATACCGTTCGCACTGCGAGAGTATCCGGGCACTTCGCCAAATGGAATATAGCCCATATTAACATACATGTCGTGAGCAATATCATCGCTTCTTACTTCAAGTATTAGCAGCTGTCTTTGCATCGACGCCGCGACACGCTCAACTCCTTGCATCAACATACCACCCAAACCATGCTCTCTTGCTTGAGTATGAACCATCAGCTTTTCAACATCGCAACGGTGCAACGCATTGGCTTTTGGTGACATAGCAATTTGTACGCTACCAACCACTTTATCGTCTTCACGAATTAATAACACTTGGCGAGCATTTTCTTGTAAATCATCATTGACCGTTAGCCAATACGCTTTCGCTTCTGATTCGCTCATTGGTGGTAAAAAACCAATTGGCGCGCCTGAATCAACAGCGTCACATAATAACTCGACAAGATCTTCTAAGTAGGGGTTAAGGTTGTCTACTTTAAGTAACTCCACACTCTTTACCTCTGTCTTTTAATTGCCGTAATCATACCTGAGGGACGCTCACTTAGGAATCGTAAGCACAAGTTAAGCCGATTTATAGACAAAAAAAAACGACCACTCTAGCCGCTTTCATTACTTGCTATAACCTTAGCTCAATTAAACATTACCCATATAACGACCTGGTTTATGGTTCACTGCAATAATCATATTCAACGCAATGGCCCCCACAAACGAAATAATGATCAAGGTATAATCCACTACGAAAACCGATAACAGCACAATCATGCAGTCAATGATCATCTGAAATTTCCCCATAGAAATACCGTATTTTTCGGAAAGATAACGCGCTAGGATATTCAGTCCGCCTAAGCTGGCGTTATGGCGAAACAGCATTAAAAAACCGACGCCCATCAAAAAACCACCCGCCACACTGGCATAAATCGGATTCAGTTGATCAAAAGTAATTAACATGGGGGTCATATCAGAAAAAACAGAAAGGCAAAATACGGCGAGAAACGTTTTTATTGTAAATTCCCAGCCAAAGTGGATAACAGCTAATAAATAGAAAGGAATATTAATTAAGAAAAACGCCTGACCAAACGTCAACGATGTCGAGTACTGGATCAAAAAAGCCAACCCCGCCGAACCACCAGTTAACAACCCAGCATGGGTAAAAAGGTTGACACCTAACGCAATAATTAAGGTGCCAAGAATGACAGCTTGGACATCTTCAAGACGTGTGTGTTTTTTTACCTTTGGTAACTCTGCAGTCGACATGGATTTCTCTCTGGATTTATAAAGTGACGGTGAGGGGGGATTCAAAGCAGAGATTTTATAGAAAAAAAAACCTAAGACCAACACCTGAACACAACACGATTTTTTGTCATTCTAATAAAGCGTCTCGTTTTTTGTACACCCAATTAAGGAGCACAAATACGACCTATGACTTTACCAACAACTCGCCGAGACGATACCCAACCTATTCGTTCTGATTGCATACTCTTGTTACTTTCACCGCCTAACCAAAGCTGTCCATCTGGTGCAATATGCAGAATTTTTTTAACAATGTATCCGTACAATGCATGATCGACAACAATAAGATGACCCGTTTTGAGCTTCTTATACCACCGACTGGTAAACACAAAATCTCCATCACATAAACTAGGAGACATGCTTTCTCCTTGGACTTTGATTAAGTGAAACATATCGACATCCTTCCACACTGTCACAATAAAAACACTGATTAAAAGTGCTTACATCAGCCCTTTAAATCAGCTCTTTAAATCTGGGTAAACCATTTCCAACATCGGTGGATAAGGGCATGGCGCACGGTAAGTCAGCACTTCTTTTGTCAGCCAAAAGGCTTCTGCAAAGTCATTCACCAATTCGACCAATCTCTCCCCTTCTGCACGATCAATACCTTGCTTACATTTTGACGCCTGCAACATAATGCGGTGCGTTAAGTCATGTGCGTTTGGCACTAACTCAAATTGCGGCGCTTTAAAGTAATCGCCCCAAATAATACCAATAGCCTCTTTTACGTCGGTACTCGCAGACTCTTTTTCACCCACTAAACGAGAAACCTGTGCGTAATCAGCCACGCTCAAAGTTCCTTTGTCTTCAATTTCTTTAATGAGGTCCATCAAACGCACACAACTAAGTGCCGCTAGTTGAGCCGTTGCCGGATCGTAAATTTTACAGGGTATATCACAATGAGCTTGGGCGGTTTTAAAATGAATTACTTTGTCGAGGGTTTTAATCACACTATGCATCATGGTTAATATCCTTACGTTCAAGTTTTCTACGTCGACGAATGCACTGCTTGTATACCAGGCCGCTGACAATCAAACTGGCGACGGCAAACATAGTCAAAAGATGAATCGGCTCACTTGACCAATGAGAATGATCGTGACCTGGATGCGCTTGAACCAGTTGACTAATAACAAGCAAACTACTCAATACCAAAATAGTAAAAACCGACTTCATACAATGATCCTTATGAATGGCGTTAGATGAAAAGGGATTAATGGTGAACCATGGTTTTTGAGCTAGTAACAGCATGCGATAAGGCTTGCATCAAGACTTTGCTCTGAGTTGATACATGCTTACTGTAACTTTGAGAAAACAACTCCCACTCAAAACGGATGTGTGTCGCTGTCCTCATAATAAGCCCCCTTTGCTCGCCATCTAAATCAGGACGAACAATAATGGCCTGTAGAAAATTAACCGCATTTTCATATTGAGTATTCGCAGAAACGAAATCACCCAGCGCCGTATAAGATTCCGCAATATTTAAAAAGCTCACTGCGGCCGCAGCCACGGCAGACTCTGCATCACGATAAAAGTCATCATCAAATGACACTTCAGCTTGCGTTAATGCCTGTTGATTTAACTCAACGGCATCCGAAAACGCATGATTTGAATAAGCTCGATTGGCTTGTCTTGTTAAACGCTCCCAGTTCTGCATTATTTCCTCCGCGATCTTTTGTATTGGACTGATAAAACCTAATGAGAATCATTATCGTATATGGTTTGAAATAAATCCACTTAATATGAGAATTAATCTCATTTAGTTTTTTAAGACCTGAGGGTTACATCTAGATAGACAAGGCGGTGATCTGAAGTGTTGTTAAGAAGAGAGTATTGATTGTCACGAGAGTCAGGCCAGAATACCGCCTGCCCAACCGTTTCAAGTAAGCGACTAGGCCTGACGTAATCTGCCTGCATACGCCACACAGCCGTATGATAAGCACTGTGCTTTACATTGGCATTTGGTGAATGTTCAACTCCACCAGTACTGCTTGGAAAACCGATTGCTGACATGGTGGGATGCGCCAGTAAGTTTTGGATCGCTCTCCGATCAGAATCACCTTCGTAAGGCGAAGCATTCAAATCCCCTAGTAATACAAAATCACCGTTTCCAAACCCACCTCGGCGTCCTTGATCGTCGATAATATAAGATGCTTTTGAAAGATAGTCTGACCAAAAATTGATCTCATCTTGATTACGACAAAAGTTTCGGCGTTCGGCACCATCAAAGACAGGAGGTGTTGGATGAGAGCACAAACAATGCAGCACTTGACCATTCACTTTTATCGCCACATCCCAATGAGATTTTGATGAGAAAGGCAACACGGCCAAATCTTCGTCATCAAACCAAGTGTCTCCAGAAGTGTACTTTGGTAAATGTGAGTTTGGCATGTCGCGCCATAAAAAATGTTGGAATGTGCGAGAAGCCAAGTGATCAATGGGGAAGCGTGACAATAACAGCATACCGTATTGACCTGGAAAATCACCAAAGCCTAACGCGTCAGCGCCTTTATCAGTCGCGTCCCCGTCTTTGTCAAAATCTCGACCAGAAGGCACTCCAGTATTAACGGGCTGACAAAAGAAAAAGGGATAGTCCAACCCTGTGCGAGTTGAAGAAGACTGGCTTAGCAAGGCCTGTAAAAGCGTAACGGTCTCGCCTGAGGCGTCAAAATCGACCTCATTCAGCAAGATAATATCGGGGCGTACTTCTTGCAATAACGCGATGGTGGCGAACACTTGTTTGTCCTTGCCGGACTTGAGTGCGCCCAAAAGTGCCCCTGAATGGGATCGGCTCAGTGCGGTATTGTAGCTCGCAAAGCGAACTACCATTCAATACCCACTTGCGCTTTGACACCATTAGCAAAGGCATGACGCTCATTGGCTATTTTACTGTGCGTATCGACGCTGTCTAATAACGCCCTTGGCGCTGTGCGCCCCGTCATCATCACATTTTGATGTGCTGGACGAGCCGCCAGCGCAGCAATCAAATCGTCTTCATTAAGATAACCATATTTGTACATATAAGTGATTTCATCCAACAAGACAAAATGCACACTCGAATCTGACAATACCCCCTTTGCCAACGCCCAAGCTTGCTCTGCGGCTTCTTTTTCCAACTCAGGGTTACGTGTTTCCCACGTAAAGCCATGCCCCATAACATGAAAGTCGACCAACGGATGCGAACCAAAAAATAATTGTTCCCCCGTGGCTTTGCGACCTTTGATAAACTGAATGACCGCGCTTTTTTGACCATGACCCAAAGCGCGCGCCATAGTACCAAATGCACTAGAACTCTTACCTTTACCATTGCCAGTAAGCAAAATAGTCACGCCGCGCTCTTCTGTTGCGGCCGCGATACGCTGATCAACAACGGCTTTCTTTTTTAATAAGCGCGCTTCGTTTTTATCTAAAGTATCTTGTTCAGACTGCTTAGTGTTCGATTGTTCCGTCATAATCTATCTCTTTTTGTAGAGTAACCAGCTTGGGTAATATAAGTCTTTATGTATCGCAAACACCCTTAGTATAAAGACTAAAGCCACAGCGTAAATCGAGTTAAACTCATGTGTCGGTATATTTTTTTCAAGTAGCACTAACAACAAAGCGCCTAAAAAAGCCGGCGTTGCATAAAACTCTCGACCTAATACCAAAGGCGGACGATGACTTAATACATCACGAATAATGCCACCCGCCACACCAGTAATAATACCCATGGTGATGGCAATCATTGGCGAAAAACCTAGATTCAAGACCTTTTCCGTCGCTACCACAGTAAACAAGGCTAAACCAAACGAGTCGGCATAATGAAAAACGGCCTTCTTGTCATCAATGAATCGCACGGTAAAAAAGGCCAGCACCGAAGACAAAAAAGCCACCCATAGGTACGATGTATCTTTTACCCAATACACAGCCTCAACCGACAGAACAGTGTCTCGTATCGTACCGCCACCCAGAGACGTCACCATCCCCAGAAACACCACGCTAAAAAGGTCCATGTCTTTTTTACCAGACGAAATTACTCCGGTGATAGCAAATGCAGCAATCCCAAACATACCCAAAAAATATAATAACATTATTAATATTTTCTCAAAAAAACCTAAGCAGAAACCCAGTCACCAGCACCCAAACGCTTTAATACCACAAAATCACCTTGGACTGAGAATTCAGTCAAACTACTGAACCCCACATCAATACGGTGACATTGCGCCAAAGGCCATTGGCAAAGTAAACTGACGAACACTTTTATGACACCTGAATGCGCCGTCACTACGACGTGTTCGGCAGAAGTCTCTCTGACCGACAACCACCATTGCCAAACACGATCCGCCACTACCTGTAACGATTCGCCATTATACGGCGTAGCATGAACAATATCGTCCGCCCAACGATCAATTTCAGACTTTGGAATGTCTTGCCAACACAAGCCCTCCCAATCCCCAAAATCCAATTCTTTTAACGCATCAACTGACACAGAACGACCCTCAGCAATAAAATCCGCCAGTCTCGCGGCGCGACTCAATGGGCTGTGATAACTAATACTAGAGGGCGTATCAAACTTGATCGACAAGGCCTTTTTTAACGCCTCAGCTCCAACTTCCCAGCCTTCGGCAAGAGGCACATCCATGTCGCCATAGCACAAACCTTTTTTCACATCCGGCCGTGGATGGCGTATTAGATACAACTTCACGAATAAGACACCAGCAAACATAAGATAATAAAAATCTCACCAATTTGCTCACCAGCCCCTAAAGTATCGCCATTGAACCCCTCTATTTTCTTACGTAAATAAACACGCAACAAAAAGACTAAACCAGCGGCAAACATCAGTGTGATGATTAAATCAAAGACATTAAACGCCAACAAACCAAAAACTAGACAAGGAGCCAATGCGATGCCCCACTGACTCGCGGTCAATGTTGCAATCATACTGGACGCTTTACTTTGCTCCACCGTCACATAATCTAAACTGTTCATCAGCACAAGCGGTATCGCTCTGGCCATTACATGCACAGCACACCAAGCAGCCAAGGTATAAATAAAGCCTAAAAAAGACGCGGGGATAATAGCCAAAAGCTCACTAAGCAACAGCCACTTTAGCGACAGAGAAAACCAAATAGACAAGGCCGCATAGCTGCCGATACGCGAATCTTTCATGATCGACAAACGCTGCGCTTTGTCCCAGCCGCCAACCAAACCATCACAACTGTCCATCAGGCCATCTTCATGAAACCCACCGGTCAACAATACCGATGTCAGTAACATCAGTAACGCCTGCAAAGGCGAAGACCAATCAAACCACAACGGCCAAGCACTCAGTAAGGCAACAACTACGCCAATCCATGGTAAAAAGCACACCGCTGGGGTGTGCTTTATGTCATCGCTCCAATCCACTTTTAATGGAATTCGAGTATAGGTAACAAGGCTGCGTTTAAAGCCTTGCCAATAAGGACTCGTTATTATGCCTTTCATGCTTACCCCAAGTAATCACCATGTTATTTAGAATCGCTAACGCCTGCACTTTCAAAGCTCGCCATGTTTTTCAGAAAAATACAGGCACTCTTAATAAGGGGATACGCTAGAATTGCACCAGAACCTTCCCCCAAGCGTAAATCCAAGGACAAAATGGGTTCCGCGCTTAAGTGGCTCAACAACATTTTATGTGCTTTCTCATTCGACTGATGAGCAAAAATGGCGTATTCGCGCACATTAGGTACTACTTTTTGAGCAAACAACAAAGCAACAGAGCAAATAAAACCATCAACAACAAACGCTGTCTGACGTTGTGCTGATTGCAACATAGCGCCAGCCATCGCCAAAATTTCAAAACCACCAACTTGTTCTGCCAGCGTTTGAGCACTCCATTCAGACATTACTTGACCCGTTGCGAGTTCTGCACGACGTAATGACCGCTCAATTATCTGCGCTTTATGAGACACACCAGCAGAATCTAATCCGGTCCCACGTCCAGTACTGTCCGTCGCGCTAACGCCAATTAACGCCGTCATCATGCAAGAAGAAACACAGGTATTACCTATGCCCATCTCACCAAACATCAACAAATTCACACCGTTATTAATAGCAAGATCTACTTCGTCGACACCAGCTTGTATCGATTGTGCAACCTGCTCAGCGGACATGGCCGCCTCTTGGCTGAAATCTTTAGAAGCAAACGCAACCTTGCGATCACCCAATAATGGATGTTCATCAAGCAGCGCATTCACGCCTACATCAACCACTCGCAAAGGTACATGGTGCTGTTCACAAAACACACTGACCGCCGCACCGCCCATCAAGAAATTCATCACCATTTCCGGTGTAACTTCCTGAGGAAACAAACTGATACCTTGAGCCACCACACCATGATCTGACGCAAAAACGACCATCTTAGCGTTCGATACATTAGGTGTGGACGTTTGCTGAATACGACCCAGCTGAAAAGCGATATTTTCCAATTCACCCAACGCCCCTAAGGGTTTGGTTTTGCCGTCAATTTTCTGCTGTAATTCGGCTTCAATCGCAGATAATGGCGCTTCAATAGTAAACTGCTTAAACACGCCCTACCCCTTACCCTTTTGCTTTGACAGCACGCTGACGTACGGCTTCGAACAAGCAAATACCGGTTGCAACCGACACATTCAAACTAGAAACCACACCAGCCATTGGCAATTTCACCAAATAATCACATTGCTCGCGAGTTAAGCGACGCATGCCGTCGCCTTCTGCGCCCATCACAATCGCTGTAGGAATAGACAAATCTTGCTCGTAAATCGTTTGTGTCGCTTCACCTGCCGTACCAAAGATCCAAACACCTTGGTCTTGTAGCTTCTTCATCGTACGAGCAAGGTTGGTAACCGCATAAACAGGCATACTTTCCGCTGCACCACAGGCCACTTTGCTTACTGTGGCATTTAATGGTGCTGAGTTGTCTTTTGGCATCACTACCGCATGAGCACCCGCCGCATCCGCACTTCGTAAACAAGCGCCCAAGTTATGCGGATCGGTCACACCGTCCAAAATGATAATCAGCGGTGTTTCATCCAAGCCAGCAACAAGGGTATGTAAGTCAGCTTCGTTACCCGCTTTCGTCATTGTGGTATAAGCCACTACACCTTGGTGCACAACACGATCTTTGTTCTTAGTGAACAACTGATCTAACTCTTTACGAGGCACCACGCTGTAGTTCACTTTGCTGGTTTTACAAAGCTGTACCAATCGCTGATTTTTCTTATCGTCACGACCTTCTTGAAAGCGCACTTCTTTCACGCGCTCTGGCTGTTGGGTCAACGCGTTTTCTACGGCATGAATGCCGAATATCCATTCTAAATCTGACATGCTTTACGTTTTACTCTATAAATTCAAAAAATCAGTCACTCAAAAAACGCTAAATCAATCTTTCGCTTTTGGCTTGGCATTGTTCTTTTTTGGCTTCTTCGGTTTTTTAGGCTTTTTGGCCGCCGCGCTGGCTGGTTTACCGCTTGCAGCAGCGGCTGCCGATGCCGATTTCTTCTGCCTAATACGCTTGCCTTTAGAAACAGGAGGACGGCGCTTCTTCTTGGCTTTGCCATCTGGCTCTTTAGCGTCTTTCGTGGTTTTCTCACCTTTAACGTCTGCTTTTTTAGCCGCTTTAGGTTTAGGACGACCACCCAATTCAATCGGAGGCAACTGAGCCAATTGCATTTCCAGCTCGGTATTGTCGTTGCGCTCTACCTTTTTACGAGGTCGCGATGGTGATGCGCCCGCATCATCCAAGCTTAAATCGATCTTACGCTGCTCAAGATTCACACTGGCCACAGTGACTTTCAATGTATCGCCTAAACGGAACACACGACCTGTACGCTCGCCAATAATCGCTTGATGTTCCATATCGTGAACAAAGTAATCTTGGCCAAGCCCTGAAATATGCACTAAACCATCGACAAATAAACCTTGTAGCTCAACGAACAAACCAAACGAGGTCACCGCGGTCACAATCCCAACGAAAGGTTCGCCAAGATGTTGCTCAACGTACTGACATTTCAACCAAGCCTCTACGTCACGCGTTGCCTCGTCGGCACGGCGCTCTGTCACAGAACAAGAATCGCCAAAGCCATCCATATCCGCATGATCGTAACCGTAAATCTTACGTTCTTTAAGCTCAAGACTGCCTGCTACACGGTGCGCCTGACGCACATCTGGGCGGCCTTCACCACGAATCAAATAACGAATCGCACGATGCACTAACAAATCAGGATAACGGCGAATAGGCGACGTAAAGTGAGTGTAGGCTTCGTAATTCAAACCAAAGTGACCCAAGTTATCCGCTTGATAAACCGCTTGAGACATAGAACGCAACATCATGGTTTGAATGCTACGAGAATCCGCACGGCCTTTTAACTGTTCTGCCAGTTTTGCGTAATCATCTGGGGTTGGCTTCAAACCACCCATCAGCTCCAACCCTAGCAAACCTAAGTAAGTTCGCAGCGTTAACAAGCGATCTTCTTTTGGACCTTCATGCACACGGAACAAAGCTGGCAAATCTGCCTTGATCAATAGCTCTGCCGTCGCCACGTTGGCGCACAACATACACTCTTCAATCAATTTATGAGCATCGTTACGCTCAACGGGAATAATATGCTCTATCTTGGAGTTTTCATCGAACACCATACGGGTTTCAACGGTATCAAACTCCATTGCACCACGTTCATCACGGGCACCTTTTAACGTGTGATACAGACCGTTCAAGTCATCAATATGAGAAACAATAGAAGCGTAACGCTCGCGTAGCTCTACTCCTTGCTCCTCTGGCTCTGCAGCGATCATTTTCGCGACCTTAGAATAGGTCAAACGAGCGTGAGAGCGAATCAGGCCTTCATAGAATTTAAAGCCACGCATCTTGCCTTTCGTGGTCAACGAAATTTCTGCCACCATCGCCAAACGGTCAACGTCTGGATTCAAGGAACACAAACCGTTCGACAAGACTTCCGGCAACATCGGAATCACTTTACCCGGGAAGTAAACAGAGTTACCACGAACAATGGCCTCTTCATCCAAGGCTGAGTCTTTTTTCACATAATGAGAAACATCGGCGATGGCGACAAATAACTTCCATCCGCCAGCGGTTTTCTCACAATATACGGCATCATCAAAGTCGCGCGCATCTTCGCCATCGATCGTCACAAAAGGCGTCTCACGAAGATCCACTCGATGTGCTTTGTCTTCTTCTGATACTTCTGCAGTGAAGCTCTTGGCTTGCTTCTCAACCGCCGCTGGCCATTCGTTAGGAATCTCGTAACGATGCATCGCTACTTCAATTTCAACACCCGGCGCCATAAAGTCACCGAGAATTTTCTTAACAAGACCTTGTGCTGGTTTGCCACGTTCTGCATAAGACACAATTTCAGCCAAAACATATTGGCCGTGCTTTGGCGTTAAACCGGAATCTGTTGTGATTTGAATATCTTGCGCAATACGAGGATTTTCTGGTGTTACAAACGCGGTGCCGCTTTCTTGACCATTTTTTTCTAGGTAATAGCGACCAACCATTTGGGTATGCTTACGTTCTAGCACTTCAACGACAACACCATCTAAACGGCCTTTAACACTGCGGCCAGAAAGACGTGCTTTTATTTTATCGCCGTCCATTACGTTCTGCATTTGACGAAAAGATAGGAAAATATCGTCATCGTTTTGGCGTAACAAGAAACCATGACCTTCTTTATTGCCTTGAACGTAACCTTCTATTAAGTCACGTTCCAAAATCGGCGTGTATTCATCATTTTGGTTACTGGTTAGCTGACTGTCTCGACACATAGCAATGAGACGACGACGGAGGGCTTCTATTTCATCTTCGCCTGTCAGCGAAAATGCAGCGCATAAGTCAAAGTGACCCATGCTTTTATTTTGGGTCGCAAGAAACTCTAGAATGAATTCACGGCTTGGTACCGGATTGTCGTACTTAGACGCTTCGCGCTGCATGTGAGGGTCGTTAATTTTTTTATTACTCAATGTATTTTTATCCTTGGTTTTTTTAATAAGACACCCTTTTATAAAGTAGAAATATGAACATCTTACTATTCAGAACGATTCCTGCCCTCGGTTGTCACGTGGACCAAGTGGCTAATACGTTCGATTAATCGTTATTATAGAGCATATTCACTAAATACTCTCCAAGTTAGCGCCGCTCTTAACATTATCTACACACTCTATCTCTGGGATATTTAGTAATTACACAACAAATTGTCATTATGGTTCGATATTAGGGGCCCTCTTCTTCGTGTTCGTCATGCTTTTTTGGACTAAACCAAATTTTTTCATTACTTTTTTGTCTATATTTCCACACCAAAGCGTCAATATATCGAATTATTCGATTGGTTAGTGGGTCAATTTTACTGTCTGTGACGCACCAAATTCATTTCCGCCATCACTTTGGTGGAAATTTCTTCCACAGACAGTTTTGTCGAGTTCAAAAAAGGAATGCGTTCTTGGCGATATAAGGACTCTACTTCGTCCACTTCATAACGACATTGACGAGAAGACGCGTATTTACTCGCCGCCATACGACCCGTGCGAATTTCATGCAAACGCTGAGCGTCTATGGTCAATCCAAACAGTTTTTTCTTGTGGTCTTTTAACACTTTGGGCAAACCCGGAGAAGAAAAATCATCTTCGGTAATCGGATAGTTTGCAGCTTTAATACCGTACTGCATGGCCAAATACAGACTGGTCGGTGTTTTTCCAGAACGAGAAACACCCAGCAAAATAATGTCCGCTTGATCAAAATTTTTGATGGATGCGCCGTCATCATTTGCCAGCGCATAGTTGATGGCGTCTATACGTCCATCATATACCCCTTCTTTCATACCGTGTGCTTTTCGCGCAGTGGGTTGTGCTTTAACCCCTAAGGCTTTTTCGATAGGCAGCAGTAAGTCACCAAATAAATTGTAACAGTGGCAATCACAAGATTGGACAATGTCTCGAATGGCTATATCTGAAATAGTATAAAAAACCAACAACGCAATACCCTGCTGCATTTCCAAATTAATCTGCTGCTTTAATCCTTCAGCCTGATCTTTGGTGGTCAAAAAAGGCACACTTTTTGTTTCTACAGCCACATCAAAAAACGACAACATCGCCGAGCCAAACACCTCTGCCGTGATCGCAGTTCCATCTGAGACAAAATACACTTTCATTCAATTTCCACCCATTTTGTTGTTATCTAACGACATTCGTTTTTTCGATTGAAATAAAACTACATCGAATAATCGATTTTATTCAAAGCAACTACCCTACATACAATGAACCCAGATCAAGTACTTTGACAAGCACCTGAAGCGCTAAGACCTGATGTACAAAGAAACTGGCTATAAAACTATTCCTACTATTAATTTATAAAAAAACTGGAGTCTCTTGTGAGCAAGTTTATTAAGTGGTTTAAAGATCTTCATATGGAAGATGTCGGTGAAGTTGGCGGAAAAAATGCCTCTTTGGGAGAAATGATTTCTAACCTGACAGACCTAGGTATTCAAGTACCAAACGGTTTCGCAACTACTTCCTACGCTTATCAAACGTTTATAACAGAAAGTGGTCTAGACCAAAAAATCCACCAAGCACTCGGCGCGTTGGACGTAGACGATGTTCACGCTCTTGCAAAAACCGGCGCACAAATTCGCCAATGGATTGAAGACGCTACCTTCTCTGCAGAATTTGACCAAGAAATCGAAGCCGCTTTCGCTGTTTTGTGTGAAGACAACGCCGACGACACCTCGTTCGCGGTTCGTTCATCCGCGACCGCAGAAGATTTACCAGACGCTTCTTTCGCAGGTCAGCAAGAAACCTACTTAAACGTCAAAGGGTTGGCAGACATCAAAGCTTCCGTCAAACGCGTTTTTGCATCACTCTTTAACGACCGTGCTATTTCATACCGTGTACACCAAGGCTTCGAACACCAAGGCGTGTCTTTGTCCGCTGGTATTCAAAAAATGGTGCGCAGTGACATTGGCGCGTCTGGTGTACTTTTCACCCTAGACACAGAGTCTGGTTTTGACGAAGTCGTTTTCATCACGGCAGCGTACGGTTTAGGTGAAATGGTTGTACAAGGTACGGTCAATCCAGATGAATACTACGTTCACAAGCCAACACTAGCGGCTAGCCGCCCTGCCGTTGTCCGTAAGAGTCTAGGCAGCAAAGCACAAAAAATGGAATACGCCGAAGTCGGCGGCGATGACGAATTTGTCAAAATCGTGCCTGTCGCGTTAGACGATCAAAATCGCTTCGCACTCACTAATGACGAGATTGAAGACCTTGCTCGCCAAGCGTGCATCATCGAAACCCATTACCAACGTCCAATGGACATTGAATGGGCAAAAGACGGCATCGACGGCAAGATCTATATTGTTCAAGCTCGACCAGAAACCGTACGCAGCCAAGGCAACGCCCAAAGCATGGAGCGTTACAACCTAAAACAAACATCCAGCGTAATGATCACTGGTCGCGCCATTGGCCATAAAATCGGCACAGGTAAAGTCAAAGTGTTGTCTTCTATTGCCGAAATGGATCGCATTGAACCAGGCGATATATTAGTAACCGACATTACCGATCCAGATTGGGAACCGATCATGAAGCGCGCTTCTGCGATTGTCACCAATCGTGGCGGACGCACTTGTCACGCAGCCATCATTGCACGCGAACTCGGCATTCCTGCTGTGGTTGGCTGTGGCGACGCGACAGACGTGCTAAAAGATGGACAAAGCGTCACCGTCTCTTGTGCACAAGGTGATATGGGGTTTGTTTACCAAGGCGAACTACCATTCGACATCATCACCTCTGAAGTCGGCAACATGCCAGAGCTACCGGTCAAAATCATGATGAACGTCGGCAATCCAAACCGCGCCTTCGACTTCGCCATGCTACCCAACGCGGGCATTGGCTTGGCTCGATTGGAATTTATCATCAATCGCATGATCGGCATTCACCCGAAAGCACTATTGAACTACGCAGACATGACTCCCGCGTTGCAAGAAGAAATCGACCACCGAATCGCGGGTTACAACAGCCCAGTAGAATTCTACGTCGATAAACTCGTCGAAGGCGTAGCCACATTGGCGTGTTCTTTCTCCAGCAAGCCAGTCATCGTGCGTTTGTCTGACTTTAAGTCAAACGAATACCACAACCTTGTCGGCGGTCCGTTGTTTGAACCAGACGAAGAAAACCCAATGCTTGGTTTCCGTGGTGCGGCCCGTTACATCGACGACTCATTCCGTGACTGCTTTGCCCTAGAATGTGAAGCCATTCGTCGCGTTCGTAACGTCATGGGACTGACCAACGTACAAATCATGATTCCTTTTGTACGTACCTTAGAAGAAGCACAGCAAGTTACCGAGCTTCTAGCAGAACAAGGATTGGCACGTGGCGAAAACGGTTTAAAAGTCATCATGATGTGCGAGCTACCATCCAACGCATTGTTGGCGGATGAATTCCTACAATACTTCGACGGCTTCTCAATCGGCTCAAACGATTTAACCCAATTGACCCTAGGGCTAGACCGTGACTCTGGATTGATCGCTGACAAGTTCGACGAACGCAATCCAGCCGTCAAAAAACTGCTAAAAATGGCGATCACCGCCTGTCGTGAACAAGGCAAATACGTTGGAATCTGTGGCCAAGGCCCATCCGACCACGCTGACTTCGCCGACTGGTTAGTCGCCCAAGGTATCGAAAGTATGTCCCTTAACCCTGATACCGTGATTGAAACATGGTTACATTTGGATGAAGTGCTAAAAAGCACATCACTAAATAAAAATGTCATTTAATACATTCTCAAGGTGAGCTAAAGAGCTAAAACATTGGCTCATCTTAAAACCGATCTGCATCTTGATGACGCATTGAAAAATGCGTCATCGGGTCAGAATGCTGTGTAACAACAGCGCGTGACCTTATCGTATGTCACTCTCTAGTTTGATAGCCCCGCCATGCGGGGCTTTTTTTTGAGTTCCCTCCCCTTTCCTGTAGGTTGGGCTTTAGCCCAACAACCCCAAAACAAATCTAGGCACAGAAACTTCCATTCAAACGCTTTGTATTCCCAACCTTTATTCCGCCCCGCTGGGCGTGTAACTTTTGTCCAGATCCACAAAAGTAACCAAAAGGTCTCTTAATCGGGCTATCGCCCAAACGTCTGATTCACACTGTTTATTATTAAGCTTGGCAAGACGATTTACATCGTAATGCATAGATTGTTTTTACAGGCTGAGAGAAGATATTTTTAACTGACTCTGAAACGCCATAAAGTCGCGCAATCAGGATTGCGTCGAACCGGCTTCATCTGTGATGCTGGTTTTCGTAGGGCGCGATGAGGGAGGCACGACCGTAATCCGCCGTTGAAAGCGAAGCTTTCATTATTCCCACTAAGACCCCCTGCGCAGATACGTCATTCCTGCGAAGGCGGGAAGCAATCTCTTACAAACCAAGGTAAAGAATTCCCCTTTTCTAACCGAAAATCAAAGCGCAATTTATGGGTGGAGATACAATTTATTTCTCAAATAATTGTTTTGTTGCGCGTTTAGCCATTATAAATAAAACCAACGTGCACGTTTTGTACTGGTAGGAAATAAGAAAGTCTTTTAGTATCAATGGATAAGAATATTGACAAAGGAGTTAATGGTGATTTCAGGTTATAAAATCAGTTCTGAAACAAATGATATGGATGTTTCAGTTATTCATGGATACATTTCTAGATCTTATTGGGCTGAAAATATTCCATTACGTACCATGGAAACAGCAATAAATAATTCATTATGTTTTGGTGTGTTTACTGACTCAGGAAATCAAGTAGCTTTTGCTCGAATGATTACAAACTCCGCAACATTTGCTTACTTAGCTGATGTTTTTGTTTTAGAGGAACATCGCGGTAAAGGCATTAGTAAGTGGATAATGAAAAACATTATAGACCACCCAAACTTGCAAGGTATACGTCGTATGAACAATTGGGGTCAGATAAAAATTAAACTTTATTTTCATCTGACCCCAATACTTCGAACTAACTTCTTCGTAGCTAATCGTAGGGCGTGATGAGGGAGGCACGACCGTAATCCGCCGTTGAAAGCGAAGCTTTCATTGTAAGGTAGGTCGCGGCTTCAGCCCGACGCGGAATTCATGTTCCATTTAACCACTTTCGTCCTGCTGGGGCGTGAACTTAGTCCCTTCCCCTTTTGTCTTCAAGGGGAAGGCGGAGGATGGGGTTAATCTCTTCTTTTGACTCCATTCTCACCTACACGTAGGGCACCATCAGCGAAACATAATCCGGCGCTGAAAGCTTCGTTCCCAATGGCATTTTTTATTAGATAGTCGCTTCGCTCATGGCGCCCTACAAAAAACAGCATCACAGATGAAACCTGTTCGATGCGTTTTCTATTAGAGAGTCGATTACGTGATTCTATGGCGTTTTAGAGTCATTTCAAAATATCTTCTCGCAAGCCGACAAAACCAATCAACCCCATCTTCCGTTTTCCCCTTGAAGAAAGCGGAAGAGACTAAGCCCCGTATTCTGTAGGTTGCCTGTAGTGACGCTTTAATAAATAAACCTAACCAATCAATTCATATGAAATCACATACAGGCGTTCAACATCTGGATATATTTCTTGGATGATGTTTTTTAGTTCTTGCAGTGTCATGTTTTCTTGTTGGGCATGAAATTCCGACAGTTGGCTGAAGGCGATGGCGTCGACAGATTGGATTTTCAATGCGCAAAACCATCGATCATTTTCATAGGTGGACACTTGTACCACGCTGTTCGGTGCATAGTCTTTTTCCGCTTCATCACGAATGGTGATGGTTTTCTTGCCTGATAATATGTCGGCTTCGAATCGTTCGAAAAACGTTATTCTAGACAGGCTCAAGGCTCTTTCCTTCTACTTTTTTTTCGATTCAATGTTTGTTCAATGCAGATAGCCGAATGGGCATCATTGGCAGCATACTGAATCTGGTGTTTTTTAAGTGGATACGCACCCCAGTTGGATTTTTGAGCGCCTTTTCCGAGACGTGCTTTTAGCACCATGGCAACAGCGGCACGTGCGCCAATGCTATTTTTTTCTCCGGCTAAATTTTTTAACGTAACCGATAAATCTTGCGTGTTGACTATGTCTATATTTAGTTTATTACGCAGTTCTTTATTGTCGCCTTTAAGACCAAATCCAACTTTTTCGATATTGGAATTGCTTAATATTTGCGAAACCGCGGCAACCGCAGCAGGAAATCGAGTTGGAAATAAAAATGCCTTTGATTGCGTTGCCAGTTGAATTAACGCAGGTCCAGGACTCACCTCACCTTTGCGAAAAATAGGTTTGCTTTCCGTATCGAATCCCAAACAAGTTTCATTTTCCAGTTCTTTCAGTGCGTCTGTAGCATCTTGTTCATTTTCAATGATCTTGATATCTGAAAGATCAAGACCAACATACAAAGGCAACTCAAGAATCTGTTCCTTAGTAGGACGTTCCATATCATATCTCTTAATTGTTAATGCTTAGACCAAAATCCGAGGAGAGAATAAAAACCAATGCTTCTATAGAACACTAATCATAACCTAGCACGATCAAACGCATGTTATAATCGCGATCAAACACACCCTATAGCCGAAGGTTTGGGCTAAAAAATGGCCATTTCCGAACATCCCTCAAAACTGAGTTTACCGCAGACGAATCCCGGCGTCGTCACCGTACTGGAATACCTCATTATTAAGTTTCCTTATGTTGATGCGCAGATTTGGCAACAGCGTATGGCCGATGGCAAAGTTCACTGGCACGACGGCTCGCTGATAAACGCGCAATCACTCTTTCAGCCACAGCAACGGGTTTACTATTACAGAGAAGTCGAAAACGAACCCCGCATTCCTTTTAAAGAAACTATCCTCTTTCAGGATCAGCATATTTTAGTCGCCTATAAACCCCACTTTCTCGCCGTTACGCCTGGTGGTATTTATGTGAATGAGTGTTTGCAAACTCGTTTACGTCGCAGCACGGGCATCGAAAGCTTACAAGCGTTGCACCGCTTGGACAGAGTGACAGCCGGTTTGGTGATGTTCTCTGTTAATCCAGACACTCGCCATGATTATCATCGGTTATTTGAAACGCGACAAATACACAAAAGCTATCAGGCCATAGCAAGCATCAGTAGCGATGACCATCTAATCGATAAAAAGTGGGACGTTAGGAATCGTATCGTGCCGTCTGAACCTCGCTTTCTCATGCAAGTGACGAAAGGCGAAGCCAACAGCCATTCGATGATTCGATGCGTGCAACAAACGACTCAGCAGGCACTGTTTGAACTGCATCCAGTAACAGGTAAAACCCATCAGTTGCGTCTACATATGCAAACATTGGGCTGGCCGATTCTGAACGATAAATATTACCCGCAACTACAGCCTCAATCAGCGGATAATTATTCAGCACCATTGCAGTTACTGGCCAAGGAACTTCAGTTTATTGACCCAATCACTCAGCATTCTAGACACTTTCATTATGACGATAACTTGCTATTAGACCAAAAATAACGCTGTCATTAGACCAAGAACAACGTCATCTTAGCTGTCTTGGCCGATGATTTTAAATTTGATCTTTTACGCTTCTTTCAGCTCTTTTAAGAGGTCATGAATTTCAGCTTTTAGTTCTTTATCGATGATTTTATTACTGTGTATTTTGGCTTGTTCCAAATACTCAATAGCGCTTGCTTTTTCACTCAATTCTATTTTCAGCAATGCGGCCGAAAAGCCAATCGATGATAGGTAGTCTTTTGAATTTATCGCGGCGGCTTTCAACAACGCTTTGTCGTAAATAGAAACGGCCAATTCTAAATCATCGGTGAAATCCCCCAGTGTTTCCCACTGCACAGGGTGATCTTTGTCCGTATCATCGTTGTCGTTACAGATTGCCTTCAATTCTTCATAATAAGCATCAAAGCCAGTTTGATCCTTTTTATGAGCACAACTCATTAATTCTTTGGCTAGAAAAAGGACTTCTTTGTATATTTTCGTGTTCATA
>CAXBGJ010000038.1:0-20052 GCA_963975045.1 uncultured Marinomonas sp.
AGCATGGACTTAAACGGTAACGGCATTACTGTTTCCAATGATGTTTGGGCTGAAATGAAAAAGAACATTCCACATGATGCCGATGGCAAACCTGTTCATCCAATCAGCGCTAGTGCTTTAAAACCTGTTGTTGATGGTTATAAAGCAGAGGGTAAGCCTTTCAAAATGGGAATGGTTTTCCCCGTCTCTACCCATAACTATGAGTTGCGTTATTGGTTAGCCGCAGGTGGTATTCACCCTGGATACTATGCACCAGCGAAAGGCGACACGAGTGGTCAGATTAATGCGGATGCTTTGCTTTCTGTAACGCCACCCCCACAAATGCCAGCGACAATGGAAGCCGGAACGATCCATGGCTACTGTGTAGGCGAACCTTGGAACCAGCAAGCTGTATTTAAAGGTATTGGTGTTCCAGTGATTACCGATTACGAGATTTGGAAAAATAACCCAGAAAAAGTATTCGGTGTGAGCAGTAATTGGGCAGAAGAAAATCCAAATACACACATTCGTGTTGTAAAAGCCATGATTCGAGCCGCGAAATGGCTAGATGAAAACAACAATGCTAACCGTCCTGAAGCGGTTGAAATCTTGTCTCGTAGTGACTATGTCGGTGCTGATTACGATGTGATTGCGAACAGTATGACAGGAACATTCGAGTATGAAAAAGGCGATAAGCGCGAAGTACCTGACTTCAACGTCTTCTTCCGTCATAACGCAACTTACCCTTATTACAGTGATGCGATTTGGTACTTAACGCAAATGCGTCGTTGGGGGCAGATTGCTGAGCCTAAATCTGACGAGTGGTTTATGAAAACGGCGAAAGAGGTTTATCGTCCGGATGTATATGCTCAAGCGGCTAAAGCATTAATTGAAGATGGTCTGATGGCAGCGTCTGAGTTTCCTGACTTTGATAAAGAAGATGGATTTAAAGCACCACAAAGCGAGTTTATTGATGGTGTTACCTACGACGGCAAGCATCCTAATGATTACCTGAAAAGCTTTAAAATCGGCTTGAAAGGCGACGATCAAATATAAGTTAAGTGAATATCAAGGCGGCTAATAGGTCGCCTTATTCGTCAAATTGAGTGAGAAAAGATTTATGAATATACCCAGCTTATCCATGGCGTCATTAAAAGAAAGAATCGCCAGCTTTTCGCTAAAAAGTGTATTGCTTCCTCTTTTTGGAGTTTTAGTGTTTGTTTTGCTATGGCAAGTCGGAGCGAGCCGAGTTCACACTTCTTTAGGTGAGTTTCCTGGGCCAATTGTTGTGTACGAGCAATGGAACAGTCTGGTCACTGAACATCAAAATGAGCGGATAAAAGAAGATAAGTTTTACGAACGTCAAGAAAAACGCATTGAAGTTCGACAAGCCAAAGATCCTAGCTACGAAGGCAGATTAATAGACTACACGGGTAAACCGACATTTTTTGACCAAATATTCACCAGCTTATATACCGTGCTAGCCGGTTTTGGTTTAGCCAGTTTCATTGCTATTCCGCTGGGTATTTTGATTGGTTTGAATAGCTCGGTATACAGTGCGCTTAATCCAATAATTCAAGTTTTTAAACCGGTTTCTCCGCTCGCTTGGCTGCCTTTGGTCACTATGGTGGTGAGCGCCAGCTATGTTTCAGATGATCCGATGTTTTCCAAATCCTTTTTGACTTCGATGTTCACCGTGACCTTGTGCTGTATGTGGCCAACACTTATTAATACGGCTGTTGGTGTGGCTGCGGTTGAAAAAGATTTATTGAATGTGTCAAAAGTCTTGCAGCTTGGCTGGATCACCCACGTCATTAAGATCGTTATTCCATCAGCTATCCCTCTTATGTTCACCGGTCTACGGTTGTCACTTGGTATTGCTTGGATGGTATTGATTGCGGCCGAAATGCTGGCGCAAAACCCGGGGCTGGGGAAATTTGTTTGGGATGAGTTTCAAAATGGTAGTTCTGACTCTTTAGGGCGAATCATGGTGGCGGTGTTGATGATTGGTTTCATCGGTTTTCTATTGGATAGAGCCATGCTGATGATTCAGCGCTTTGTCTCTTGGGATAAAACACAAGTGCTTCGTTAAATAGAAATACGTTAATTAGAAACAGATCAAATAGAAACAGAGGCATTGGAGAATAGCATGGCAACACATCTAGACATTAGTAAAGTTTCTATCGAATTTCCTACCGCGAAAGGCCCGTTTAAAGCGTTGGATGGCGTCAGCCTGAAAATTGCGAAAGGTGAAATCGTTTCTCTTATCGGCCACTCGGGTTGTGGTAAATCGACGGTGCTTAATATTGTCGCCGGCCTTTACGATGCAACAGAAGGTGGTGTTTTGTTGGATGGGAAAGAAGTAAAAGGACCGGGACCTGAGAGGGCGGTTGTTTTTCAGAATCATTCATTGCTGCCTTGGTTAACGTCTTACCAAAATGTTGAGTTGGCGGTAAAGCAGGTTTTTAAAAAAACCAAGTCTAAAAGAGAAATGCACGACTGGATCATGCACAACCTAGAACTTGTACATATGACTCATGCGGCGGATAAGCGTCCTGATGAAATATCAGGCGGAATGAAGCAGCGTGTCGGTATTGCTCGTGCTTTGGCGATGGAGCCTAGCGTTCTTTTGATGGATGAGCCTTTTGGTGCACTGGATGCACTGACTCGAGCTCATCTTCAAGACTCTTTGATGGAAATTCAAAAAGACCTCAATAACACCGTCATTATGATTACGCACGACGTAGATGAAGCGGTATTACTGTCGGATCGTATTGTGATGATGACAAACGGTCCAGAGGCAACCATAGGCGAGATTCTTCAAGTGGACTTAGAGCGTCCTCGTGATCGTTTAGCGCTTGCGAACGATCCTAAATACGTGAATTACCGAGCGCAAGTGTTGACCTTTTTGTATGAAAAACAGCGCAAGGTAGAGCCTATCGTCGCGGTTAAGAATAAAAAGCCAGCCACCAATGCTCACGTCGCGAATGCTTAAGAAAATGAAGCCATCAAGTCGCGTTCGCATCGTTATTGTTGGCGCCGGAATGGCGGGCAGTAAACTGGCAAATGATTTGCTGCAAACGCCCAATACCCATTACTCAATCACCTTGATAGGTGAAGAGTCTCACGTGGGCTATAACCGCATTATGTTGTCTTCACTGCTGGCCAACGATATTTCTGATGCAGAAATGCCGTTGGTCAACACCGATAAGATGCGGGTTGGTGGTGTGCATATTATTTCTGGTGATCCGGTTATTGATATGGACCTTGAGACAAAAGAACTCTGTTTGGCCAGCGGTCAAAGTGTGACTTATGACCAGTTAGTTTTTGCCACCGGCTCGCGGGCCAAGATGCTACCGATAGAAGGTGCGTCTGCACAGAATGTTATGGGGTTTCGTACTTGGCAAGATGTTGATGTGATGACGGCGCTTAAAGGTTGTCAGTCAGTGAGTGTGATTGGCGGTGGGCTTTTAGGCTTAGAAGCCGCGGTTGGTTTGGTTAAGCGCGGTCATAAAGTCACTGTATTTCATCGATCAAATTGGTTGCTGAATCGTCAGTTGGATACGGAGTCAGCTCAACTTCTACAAAATAGACTTGAAGGAATGGGTGTCCAATTTCGATTAGGTGAATCGCCTTCGTCATTTTTACAATCAGAAACTGGGTTGGTTTCGCATGTAGTTTGCCAAGGCGGTGAACTCATGCCAGTGGATTTGGTGGTAATGGCAGCGGGGATTTCACCTGAAGTTCGTTTGGCAAAAAAGGCCGGGATAGATGTTAATCAAGCTATTGTGGTCGACGAAAAAATGAAGACGTCTCACCCTGATGTTTTTGCGTTGGGGGAATGTTGTGAGTTTGAGCAGCAAACGTTTGGTTTGGTTGCACCAATTTGGACGCAAATCAAAGTGCTAATAACGGTATTAAGTGGTGAGGATGGTCGTTTTGTTATTGAACCAACACCCACCAAGCTAAAAGTATCTGGTGTGAATCTCTTTTCAGTCGGAAAAATTCAACCGACTGAAGGGGATGACTGCATTTTTTTCAAAGATGTGGCAGCAAACCATTACCGCAAACTGGTGGTCAACGACGGCTTACTGGTTGGGGTCATTCTTTATGGCAACGTCGCCGATGGAAGCTGGTATTTCCAGCTTATTCAAAATAAGACCAATGTCTCTGAAATGCTTGAATTACTGGTTTTTGGTGAGGCGTATTGTCGTCCAAAAGTAGCCTGAAAAGCAGATTTAGACGTTGCTAGTTAAACAAGTAAAGGAAAACACGATGACTTCTAATAAACCTTTATCAACGATCAAACCACATCTTGTTGTAGTGGGGAATGGCATGGTTGGCCATCACTTTGTCGAGCAGGTCATCGCTCAAGGTGGTCATGAAAATTTTCAGATCACCGTTTTTGGTGAAGAGCCGCATTTAGCGTATGACCGTGTACACCTTAGTGAATACTTCACCGGTAAAGGCGCGGCAGATTTAGCGATGACGGATGGCTCATTGTACGACGACAATGGCGTTCGATATTTCACTAATAGTTTGGTGACGCAGATTGATCGCGCCGCTAAGCAGCTTGTTTTGAAAAATGGTGAGACATTGTCCTATGACAAGCTTGTGCTTGCTACTGGATCCTACCCTTTTGTTCCACCGATTCCTGGCCATAAACGTGATAATACCTTTGTTTACCGGACGCTTGAAGATCTGGATGCGATTAGGAATTGTGCGAAAACGGTGACGCGCGGTACGGTTGTTGGTGGTGGTCTGTTGGGTTTGGAAGCGGCAAATGCGCTCAAAAATCTTGGTCTTGAAACCAGTGTGGTGGAGTTCGCACCACGCTTAATGCCTGTACAGTTAGATGAAAAGGGCGGAAGCGTCCTCAAAGGCATGATCGAAGGTTTGGATGTGAAGGTTTATACCGACACGGCGACACAAGACATTGTCGACGGCGAAACGGCTTTTCATCGTATGAATTTTGCAGACGGCACTCACCTTGAAACGGATTTGATTTTATTTTCTGCGGGTATTCGCCCTCAAGACGCGTTGGCAAAACAATCGGGTTTAGAAATGGGCGAGCGTGGTGGTATCACCATTAATAATCATTGTCAGACAAGCGATGAAGACATTTATTCTATCGGCGAGTGCGCGCTTTGGAATGGTCGAATTTATGGTCTAGTGGCGCCAGGTTACACTATGGCAAAAGCCGCCGCAGGGCATTTGTTAGGCTCGGAAAGTTTGTCTTTCACCGGCGCAGATATGAGTACCAAGCTCAAACTACTTGGTTGTGATGTGGGTTCTGTCGGAGATGCTCATGCCCAAACACAAGGTTGTAAGGTGTTTGTGTATCAAGATGAGATTAGTCAAAGCTATCGAAAAATGGTGGTGTCGGAAGATGGTAAAAAGTTATTAGGCGCAGTATTGGTGGGTGACAACAGCTATTACGATACGTTGTTGCAATATTATCTGAATGCCATTGATTTGCCAGAGCAGGCTCAATCATTAATCCTGCCTGCGATGGATGGTGCGCCAGTTGGGTTGGGGGTGGATGCTTTACCCGCGACGGCGTCTATTTGTAGTTGTCATAATGTCTCCAAGCAAGACATCAGTGACGCCGTGTGCAACGGGGCTTTGTCTGTTGGCGATGTAAAAGGTGTTACCAAAGCCGCAACTGGCTGTGGTGGTTGTGCGGCGCTATTGAAAAAAGTCGTCGATAACGAATTACTGGCGTTGGGTGTGGAAGTAAGTACTGATATTTGTGAGCACTTTGCCTACACGCGCCAAGATTTATACAACGTAGTGAAAATCGAAGAAATTAAAAGCTTTGATCGCTTACTTGAGACACACGGTAAAGGCCACGGTTGTGAAATTTGTAAGCCAGCGGTGGGGTCTATTTTAGCCAGTGTTTGGAATGATTATGTTCTGAAAAAAGAACATATCAGCTTGCAGGACACCAATGATCGTTTCTTAGCGAACATGCAAAAAGACGGAACCTATTCGATTGTTCCTCGTATTCCTGGAGGGGAAATTACCCCTGATAGACTGATTGTATTAGGTGAAGTGGCGAAGGAATACGCGCTTTATACCAAGGTGACAGGTGGTCAGCGTATTGATTTGTTTGGTGCAACATTAGCTCAGCTGCCAGAAATCTGGGAGAAGTTAATCGCTGCTGGTTTTGAAACAGGTCAGGCTTACGGTAAGTCATTGCGTACGGTGAAATCTTGTGTTGGTAGCACTTGGTGTCGTTATGGTGTTAACGACAGCATGAAAATGGCGATTGATCTTGAGAACCGTTATAAAGGTTTACGTTCACCTCATAAAATAAAATTTGCCGTATCAGGTTGTACTCGAGAATGTGCAGAAGCGCAGAGTAAAGACATTGGTGTGATTGCAACAGAAGGAGGTTGGAATTTATATGTCTGTGGTAACGGCGGTATGAAGCCTCGTCATGGTGATTTATTTGCCACTGATTTAGACGATGAAACCTTAGTAAAATACATTGACCGTGTGCTGATGTTTTATACAAAAACGGCAGATCGCTTACAGCGAACATCGGTATGGATGGATGGTTTAGAGGGTGGTTTAGCGTATTTAAAAGACGTTGTTATTAATGACAAACTTGGCTTATGTGAAGAGTTGGAAGCGCGGATGGAGCATATTGTTGATACTTTCCAATGTGAATGGAAAACCACCTTAGAGGACCCAGAAGCACTCAAAACCTTTCGTCAGTTTGTTAACTATGAAGGGGTTGATACCAACGTGGTCTTTGTCGAAGAGCGAAATCAGATGCGCCCAGCAACAGATCTTGAAAAACAGCAACTCATTGCTAAGGCGGGGTAATAAAATGACGATGCAGTGGAAATTAGTGTGTAAGCAAAGCGACCTTGTTATGGGCGCGGGTGTGGCGGCCATGGTGAATGGTGAACAAATAGCGTTGTTTTATGTACCCGAATCGGAAAGAAAGGTCTTTGCGATTGGGAACTGGGACCCTATTGGTAAGGCTAATATATTATCGAGAGGTCTAGTTGCTCACCTTCAAGATGAATGGGTGGTCGCGAGCCCTTTGTATAAACAGCACTTTGTATTGGCATCGGGTCAATGCCTTGAAGAAGACATCAAGGTGCCACACTGGTCAGCTAAATTAGAAGGCGACAATCTATATATTGCGTCAAATTAAATCTTAACGTTATAAAATACGTGCACTTAAGTGATTGCTTTGCTCTATATAAGTGCGTTTTTACCTAATGTGTCAGTGGTTTTTTTTGAGAGCTTGTCCTAACGCCTTTAATAACGGTGAACGATTAAGTTTGTATAATTTTTTTAAGTTGGCTCACTTATTGCTTTTATAGTATTAACTGATGCACCGTAAACCGACGATGGCTTACACATAAAGCAGTCAGATATTACAAAAGGCAACGAGGCCCAATCGCTTTTCTAGGAAAGCGATTGGGCCTTTTTTTGTTTTTTTTAAAAGCGTGAGGAAGGTCCATGACAGCAACGATCGGAAAAACGACCTGTCCATATTGTGGTGTGGGATGTGGTGTTAATTTAACGATTCCAAACTCGTCAACGGAATCTATGCCACCAGTCTCCGGCGATTTAGATCATCCGGCCAACTTTGGTCGCCTTTGTGTTAAAGGCAGCAGTCTTGCTCAAACGCTGCAATCGGATGATCGTCTTTTGACGCCCATTGTTAAGGGAGAATCTGTTTCTTGGGAGTCGGCTGTAGGCACGGTTTGCAATAAAATTGCACAAGTTGTGCAAGATCACGGACCGGATGCGTTCGCTTTTTATCTTTCTGGCCAGATCCTAACGGAAGACTATTATGTCGCGAATAAATTAGCGAAAGGTTTTATCGGTACCGCCAATGTAGATACCAACTCGCGTTTGTGTATGGCGTCTGCCGTGGTGGGTTACAAGCGAGCGTTTGGCTCTGACACCGTGCCTTGTAACTATGAGGATTTAGAACGGTGTGATTTGTTGATCTTGGTTGGATCAAATGCGGCGTGGACGCATCCTATTTTGTATCAACGAATGGTGGCGGCGAAAAAGCAGCGCCCTAACATGAAAATTGTGGTGATTGATCCTAGAGAAACGGCAACGTGTGATATTGCTGATTTACACCTAGCCATTAAACCGGGAAGTGATGCGGCGATTTTCTCTTTCCTTCTTCAGCACTCGGCACAAGCGGGTATTCTTGATAGTGGTTTCATTTCTCGTCATACCAATGGTTTTAAAGAAACGTTGAGTCAAGCGAATGAATCGACGCCGACTTTATCTTCTGCGGCTCGTTTCTGTGACATTAATGAAAAGGATTTAATGCAACTGGCAAGCTGGTGGAATGAAACACCGAAAGCGGTCACCTTTTATTCTCAAGGCGTAAACCAATCGTCTTCTGGTGTGGATAAATGCAACGCGATTATTAATTGCCATCTAGCGACAGGGCGAATAGGTAAAGAAGGCACTGGACCTTTTTCTATCACCGGGCAGCCAAACGCGATGGGCGGACGAGAGGTGGGTGGTCTAGCGAATCAGTTAGCTGCACACATGGATTTTGCAACGCCAGGTGCTCAGGATTTGGTTCAGCGCTTTTGGCAGGCGCCTAACATGGCAACAGAAAACGGTTTGAAGGCAGTTGATCTATTTCAAGCGATGGAAGAAGGTAAAGTCAAAGTTGTTTGGATTATGTCGACAAATCCTATGGTGAGTTTACCCGATACAGCTCAAGTAAGACGCGCATTGGAAAAATGTGAGTTAGTGATTGTCAGTGACTGCAAAGCACACACGGATACTACCGCGTTGGCAGACGTTTTGTTACCAGCAACGGGCTGGAGCGAAAAAGACGGCACAGTAACGAATTCCGAGCGACGGATTTCTCGTCAACGCGGTTTACTACCTGCTCCTGGTGATGCCAAACATGATTGGTGGGCTATTTGTGAAGTGGCAAAAAAATTAGGCTTTCAAAGCGCATTTTCGTACAAGGGTGTACATGATATTTTTGCTGAGCATGCGGCTTTGTCTGCTTTTGAAAATAACGGCAAACGAGATTTTGATATTGGCTATTTTAGTCAAATAAGCAAGCTTGAATACGATGGGCTGATCCCCGTTCAATGGCCTGTGCCTAAAGGCAAGCCAGAAGGAACGAAGCGGATGTTCGAGGATGGTCGCTTTTTCACCCCAGATGGACGAGCTAAATTTGTCCCCATCGTGCCGACGTTGCCAATCAATGAACCGACCAGTGAATGGCCGTTCATGTTGAATACTGGGCGAGTTCGTGATCAGTGGCATACGATGACGAGAACAGGGGATGCCGCCTTGTTAACAAAACACACGGATCAACCATACGTTGAGATTCATCCGAAAGATGCGAGACAGTTAGGCATTGAAGATAAAACGCTGGTTCGTCTTACTTCACCTTATGGGGTCGCGTTGTTAAAGGCGAAGGTGAGTCGAGCGATATCGCCAGGAAATGTGTTTGCACCGATTCATTGGACGCAACAGTTCTCGAATGCGGCGGTTGTGTCAAATTTAATTCCTCAAGTGGTTGATCCTTTATCGGGCCAGCCAGAATCAAAACACGCGCAAGTGAAACTTGAAGCCGTGACTGAGGTTTTCTATGGTGTGATCGTTTCAGCAACACCGTTGGAAGCGCTTGATTTCACTTATTGGTGTTATGTGCCATCAAAGCATGGCTACCATTACGAAGTAGTGTGGCCGATTGGGGAAAGTGTGGCTTCTATTCAATCTTCGTTTAAAATATCGGCTCAAGTAGCAGGGGAATGGTTGGAATACACCAACCCTAGGACTCAACAAATAAGGTTGGCGTATATTGCCAATCAAAAACTAACAACTGCGGTGTATTTGCATCCGACGCCGGAATCTATTTCTTGTGATTGGCTAGAGTCTAAATTGGCTGTAAATGAAACGCTGTCTGAATTAGATCGAATGGCGATTCTGGTTGGTACGCCTGCTAATGTTGAGGATAAAGGCACAATAGTGTGTTCATGTTTCCAAGTTGGCAGTAAGCAAATAGAAAAAGCCATTGCGGGTGGTGTTTGTTCCCTTGATGCGTTGGGGGCGCAATTAAAGTGCGGTACTAATTGTGGTTCTTGTCTTCCTGAATTAAAGCATTTCATTCCTACTATAACCGAGTTGTCAGCATGACTATCAGAATAAGTAACGACTTCACGCAGTACGTCAAAATATTGGGGCGAGGTAAGAAAGGCGCACGCAGTTTAACCGTTGAAGAAGCGGAGCACGCTATGTCTCTTATGCTTTGTGGAAAAGCGGCGCCAGAACAATTAGGTGCTTTTTGGATGCTGATTCGTATTCGAGAAGAGACGGTGGAGGAAACGGTTGGCTTTACTAAAGCAACACGTCAGCACCTTGCAGAAAAAGATGCGTTGAATGTGAAAGTGGATCTTGATTGGCCGTCCTACGCAGGCAAGCGAAATGAGTTGCCATGGTTTTTATTGGCGGCATTGGCACTGGCGAACAATGGCGTCAATATCATTATGCATGGCCATGCTTTCACTGGAGAAGAACGAATTTATGTGGATGAGGCGATTAAAGGACTAGGGTTGCCCATTTGTCACTCTCGTATAGAAATAAAGCAACGACTTCATCAAACTGGGTTTGCTTATATTTCGTTAGAAAATATTGAGCCTGTTTTAGGGGAGTTGATGGATCTAAAGTACATGTTAGGTCTGCGTTCACCGGTTAATACTGTTGTTCGAATGATGAATCCGTTTGCGGCAGATCACAGCGTCCACGGTGTTTTTCATCGCGGTTACGATGTTCTGCATGTATCGGCTTGTGAGCAGTTAAAAGATCCTTCTGTTTTGGTATTTCGCGGTGGGAATGGCGAAGCGGAAGTAAACCCTGAGCGCGATGTGACCTTGTGGAAGTGGCAGAATGGAATCGCCAGCCAAGCCAGTTGGCCAAAAGCAGAAAAAGAGCATAAACGACTGAAAAACAACTTAGATCTTTCTCGATTAATTGACCACTGGGGTGGTGAGAAAATAGATCAATTTGGCGAGCAAGCGGTAAGACAAACCATCGCGTCGGTAGTTGGTCTTATTTATGGTGTGGCTTCCCATGAAGAGTGTTTACTATTGGCGGATGATATTTGGTTTAAACGCAATAAAGACTGGCTGTCTTAAGCCACATAAAAGAGGTGTTATGGATTATTTATCTCTATCTGGTGCGGTACTGGCAGGTGGTAAGGGTGAACGTATGGCCAGTCAGGATAAAGGCTTGTTATTGTTTCGTGGAGAAGCGATGGCTTTGTCTGTTGGTTTAGCTTTGCGGCAAGTAACCGATTGTGTCTTTATCAATGCCAATAGAAATTCTGAACGTTATGCCGACCTTGGTTTTGAAGTGATAGCAGATGATCATTTTTACCAAGATAAAGGACCATTATCAGGGTTGGCCGCATGTTTAACCTTTGCTAAAACGTCACATTTATTGGTTTCTCCTTGTGATACACCTTGTATTAGTGGTGATGCTTTTGCCAAGTTGATAAGCGCTAGTAATGCATTTCCAGATCGCATTCATTATTTAAGCGATGCTTTTGGTGGTCACCCTTTGCATGCCATTCTTCCCGTGGAGCCCGCTTTGATAATGCTGAAAGATTTTTTTGATAAGAGTGAGCGTTATAGCGTCATGGCTTTTTATGAATTTTTTGGATGTGGGTCTGTATTATGGGATAAGTCGGAAGAATTGCTAAATGTGAATACGCCAGACGTTCTGAGTTAATGAAATCAATCTTCGCGCCTACTAATTAATGGTAGCGCTTATCGTCATTTAACGGAATCTATGTCTAGATAATATGATTCACCATCTTCTTTGTGTTCGAGTTTGACTAGTAAGTAATCCAATTTAGGTACAAACCAAAAAGAGGTTTTTTTGCCTTTGTCTAGGTTGTCTGTTCGAATGATTTTAATGGCAGACAGTCGGCCTAATTTGGTTTTAATGGTTTCCATTTGGTCGCGTTCAAAACGCCAGTTTTTGATATAGCCACCATCAGCAATTTGATAATCAAATTCGTTTTTACCCAGTTTTAGGTCTTGTCTAACTTGTAATTGAATAGACAGTTTATCCAGCGTATTTGGGTTGATAGCAAGATTCCACGGTTTATCTTTTACGTCATTTCTAACGAGGTTTTTTTCCCAATCAAAAGTGAGGGTAGCGGTTCTCTTTTTACCAAGAACGGTGCTTTTGTATTCGTATTTTTGTGGAATGATTTGGTGATCTTTAACCCGGAAAGTTGAAGACTCATCCAATGAAGCGATCATACTGTCAGCAGAAAAAACAAACCGCCAGAGATTATCTGATTGCTTCGATAAGGTTTGTTTGCCTTCAACTTTTAGGCTAATACCTTTTTTCCAGATGGTACTGTATACCGCTGAATAGGGTTTTAGGAATGTGGTTTGTGGGGCTGCAGCACTTACTTTCGTTGAAGAAAGAGAAAGCATGAGAACGCTCATAAAAATAGCAATTAAATACATTGGGATTTTACGAGCTCTCATACTTTCTCCTACATCATGTTAGTGCTTGGTTATAAAGAATACCGCTTTCAGAAAGTGTATTCTTGTCTAAAAAAGCCTTTCCGTCATGGAATGTTAATCTATCTTCACTGAACCATTTTACGGCCAGAGGGTAAATAATGTGTTCCATCGCGTGTATTCTGCTAGCCAAGGATTCCGCTGTGTCCTCTCTTGTTATCTCTGTACTTGCTTGCAGTATAACCGCGCCAGCATCGAGTTCAGGGCTAACGAAATGAACTGACACGCCATGTTCTTTTTCATTCGCATCAATAGCGCGTTGATGCGTATTTAACCCTTTATATTTAGGCAGCAATGAAGGGTGAATGTTTAGCATTCTACCTTCGTAATGTTGCGCAAATGTTTCCGTTAAAATACGCATAAAGCCTGCGAGAACAACAAGTCTGGGTTGATATTGATCGATGAGCTTTTGTAGCTCAGTATCAAATGCTTCTCGGCTATCAAAGGACTTATGGTTTAACGTGTGAGTAGGTATGCCTGCTGCCTTGGCACGCTCTAGCCCGTAAGCATCGGCTTTATTACTGATGACCGCACAAATATTGATATTGAGTTGTCCTTGCAAGCTTTGATCTATCAAAGCTTGCAAGTTGCTGCCGCTGCCAGAAATTAAGACAACGATAGGGAAGCTCATGCCTGCATCTCTAGGTCAGAAATCAAAACGTCTTTTCCGCCATTGCGAGGGCAAATTTCACCAATAATCCAAGCATTTTCACCCTCTGCTTTTAGAATTGAGAGTGCTTCGTCTGCTTTGTCTGCATCAATAGAAAGTACCATACCAACACCGCAGTTTAAAACACGGTACATTTCCTCTTGCTCAACATTTCCTTGTTCTTGCAACCAATCGAACACAGCAGGACGTTTCCAGCTGGTGGCATCAATTTTTGCTGCAGCATCTTCAGGTAAAACGCGAGGAATGTTTTCTAGTAAACCACCACCTGTGATATGAGCGAGCGCATTAACTGAAATACTTTCCATTAGTTTAAGAATGGATTTCACGTAAATACGTGTCGGTTCCATTAGGGCATCTTTAAGAGCGACACCATCAATGTCTTGATTTAGGTCTGCCTTGCTTACTTCGAGGATTTTGCGGATCAAAGAGTATCCGTTTGAATGAGGGCCAGATGAGCCTAACGCGATTAACTTATCGCCCGCTTTCACATTGCTGCCATCGATGATGTTGTCTTCTTCAACAACACCTACGCAGAAACCCGCTAGATCGTAGTCGCCACCATGATACATGCCTGGCATTTCGGCGGTTTCACCACCAACCAGTGAGCAACCCGCTAGTAGGCAGCCTTCGCCTATGCCGGTGACAACGTTAGCAGCAACATCTATATCCAGTTTTCCTGTTGCGTAGTAGTCAAGGAACAACAGAGGCTCTGCACCAGCAACCACTAAGTCATTTACACACATTGCCACTAGATCGATGCCAATCGTGTCGTGTTGATTAAGGTCCATCGCTAAGCGAAGCTTAGTGCCAACGCCGTCAGTGCCTGAGACAAGAATGGGGTTTTTGTACTTAGTTGGAAGGCGTGTCAAAGCACCAAATCCACCCAGGCCCCCCATTACTTCTGGGCGACGAGTTTTTTTGCTTACACCTTTAATGCGTTCAACAAGTTGATTGCCTGCGTTGATATCTACGCCTGCGTCTTTATAACTAATCGATGGTCTGTCTGACTTGGTCATTGCCTATGCCTTATCATGGTACGAGGAAAAAAAAGGCATTTTAGCATAGTGGCGCATTAGGGCTATGGTTCTTTGCGATTAAGACAGTAGAATAGGCAAATAAACGAAGGAAGGGTTATGAATTCTCGTATATTTTTACTACTTATTAGTGTTTTTTTTATTTCGTCAGCCAATGCGGTCTCTGTTCAGGGGCTTTATCGGGCTGAAATTAATTTGCCAGTGACGCAGTCTGAGGCGCAAATGCTGGACGAAGCATTTGGTTTGGCGGTTGAGAATGTGTTGATAAAAGTGTCTGGTGACAAAAATGCCATCACCGGTAACTTGTTGGTGCAGGCTAAAAAGAAAGCGTCGACTTGGGTTGCGCAACACTCTGTCGCCTCTCTTAATGAATTGCTGCCTTCTGACAACGGGTTTGTCCCGGGAAAAGAAGTCAAAGTGATTTTTTATCAAGAGTCTATAGATGGTTTTTTATCTCAAAATGGCTTGCCTGTTTGGGGTGATAACCGACCATCGGTGCTTATTTGGCTGGTTAGTGAAAGTAACGGCATTAGAACGCTTTCTGGTTCAAGAGAACCTTCAGAAACGTTAAACGAGTTTGCTCAAGCTGCAAATCAGCTTGGAGTACCAATATATGCGCCATTGCTTGATGATGTGGATAAAAAAAGTATTGCGGTTTCTGATGTGTGGGGCTTTTTTGAAGACAACATCGCTAACGCAAGCAAGCGTTATCAGACAGACTCTGTCGCGGCTTTAAAGATAAGCAATTATGCTGGGCACATTGGCGGTAGTTTGTTGGTTTTACTCAAAAATGGAGAAACCGAACGATTTTCATTAAGTGGCGAAACGCCGAGTGACATTGTTGCTCAGGCGAGTATCGCGCTGGCGAAAACATTTTCCTCTCGCTATGCGTCGGTGCGTAATCGCCTTTCTGCCAGTAAAATGAATGTTCGAGTGGCTGGGGTGATCAGTTATAGCATTATGAATAAGGTTCAGTCTTATTTAGAAAGTATTAGTGTTGTACGAGATGTTACCTTGGTTCAAGTTGATGGCGAAAAAGTGGAGTTCTCTGTGGAAATCGATGGAGATAAGCAGAAGCTTTTCAATTCAATATCATTAAGCCGTTTGCTTATTAATGCGCCATTAAATGCGTTAGATCCAGATGCAAACCGGGTTGTGTCTTATCAATACAGTGGGGTCAAATAAATGACGGATACGTTACAAGAGAAGATTGTTGAGCGCGATTTTTTTGCTCGTCCAGTAGAAGAACAAAATGATTTTTTACACCAAACTTGGTGTAATCACTGTATGGAAGTGGACTTGGGAATGAAGAATCCTAAGGAATTTGAGACAAAAGATCGAGTGTGGATAGAAGGTGATTGTTTGAAATGTGGTCATTCAACCATCACTGAAATAGTGGAAGACGACGAAGAGTAGTTCGTTTGTAGATGAAAAAAAAGCCGCACTATGAAGTGCGGCTTTTTTATATCTAATCAGTCAAAGACTACTTATCGGTAGGGTAATCTCGTTCAGGTTGACCAATATAAAGCTGGCGAGGACGGCCAATTTTATAAGGTCCACTAATCATTTCGTTCCAATGGGAGATCCAGCCAATGGTACGAGACATGGCAAAAATTACCGTGAACATACTGGTTGGAATGCCAATGGCTTTCATGATGATACCAGAATAGAAGTCTACGTTAGGGTAGAGCTTACGCTCTACAAAGTAAGGGTCTTCTAGCGCTATCTGCTCAAGGCGTTTAGCAATTTTTAGTAAAGGGTCATTAGATTGTCCTAATTCAGCCAATACTTGGTCGCAGGTTTCGCGCATTACTTTGGCACGAGGATCAAAGTTTTTGTAAACGCGGTGGCCGAACCCCATTAATCTAAATGGATCGTTTTTGTCTTTTGCTTTTGCGATGAATGTATCGATATTATCAACATCACCGATTTCTTCTAGCATGCTAAGTACGGCTTCGTTTGCGCCGCCATGAGCAGGCCCCCAAAGCGTTGCGATACCAGCCGCAATACAAGCGAATGGGTTTGCACCAGAAGAACCAGCCAAACGTACAGTCGATGTAGAAGCGTTTTGCTCATGGTCTGCATGAAGAATGAAAATTTTATCCATTGCTTTAGCAAACACAGGATTGACTGTGTAATCTTCACAAGGTGTAGCAAACATCATGTATAAGAAATTTTCTGCATAAGACAGGTCGTTACGTGGGTACATAACAGGTTGATCTTTAGAATATTTATAACAAATTGATGCCAATGTTGGCATTTTAGAAATTAAGCGGAAAGCCGCAATTTCACGATGCTTCGGATTGTTAATATCCATGTGATCTTGGTAAAAAGCCGATAAAGCGCCAACTAGGCCACACATTATCGCCATTGGGTGGGCATCGTTTCGGAAGCCTTCGATGAACTTGTGCATCGATTGGTTCACCATGGTGTGCTTACCAACGGTTTTTTCAAACTCTATTTTTTGCTCTTTATCAGGAAGCTCTCCATAAAGTAGCAAATAACATGTCTCTAGGTAGTCTGAATGCTCTGCAAGTTGGGCAATTGGATAGCCTCGATGCAGAAGGATGCCTGCATCACCGTCTATATAGGTAATAGAGGATTCACAAGAGCCGGTAGACATAAATCCTGGGTCGTAGGTGAATACACCGTTAGCGCCTAGGTTACGAACGTCTATAACGTCTGTGCCTAAAGTGCCTGAAAGAACAGGAAGTTCGATAGTTTTATCGATCCCATCCACTGTGAGTAGTGCTTTTTTATCAGCCATTTATGGTCTCCTTCGTATTCTGGTTCGGGGCTAGAAGTCGTAGTTTGACCCTACCTAACCCAGAAGGTGCGGAAAAAATACTGTTTCTAGGCTATAAAAGTCAATCTTGTTCACTTACACACTATTTACATTACCGTATGTTATTTTGTAATTATCTGACAAAGTGGCGTGTTAGGCCAAAGTCAAGGGAATGATTTTTTTTAATTAAGTTACTGAATTTAAATGGTTTTATGTGTTTTTTTGCGCCTTAAATTCATGTAATTTTATACCATTATTGTTTCGGCTTATGGCTACATTCATTTGCTGAATGGTGACCATTGAAAACCTCTTGTCTAGTCTATTTGTCTTAGTATTTTTCGCTGGTCTATAATTGCGCCTCAGACGATTTCATTGATTTGTTGATGCTAGTGGATAAAAGAGAGTCGCTTTTAAACATTTGTTTGCAAATCGATGGGATTTTCCAAGCAGGCCTATGACGTGGTTATATTACTCTGATCCAGCAACGAGTGTGGTTACGTATAGACATTGGGTCGTGATTGACCGTTCAATCAATAAAGTGGTGTAAAAGTCGTGAACAAAAAAAGACCAGTCAACCTTGATATTTCAACGATATCGATGCCCGTCACAGCAATCGTGTCTATTCTTCATCGTATAACAGGAATCATCCTCTTTGTGGGATTGGCTTTCTTGTTTTATGCATTCGATCTTTCTTTAGAGTCTCAAGAGGGGTTTGATCAGGTAGTTAATGCGCTACAAACTAACTTCCTTGCGAAGTTTATTATCTGGGGTGTCGTTTCTGCGCTGATGTACCATTTTGTAGCAGGTGTGAAGCACTTGTTTATGGATTTGGGACACTTTGAAGAACTGGAAAGTGGACGTAGTGCTGCTGTCGCAAATCTTGTGATTGCTGCGGTTCTAATCGTATTAGCAGGAGTGTGGATATGGTAACTCAAATTACAAGTTTTGGCCGTTCGGGCCTTTACGACTGGATGATGCAGCGAGTTTCTGCTGTTGTATTATCTTTGTACACAGTTTTTATTATTGGTTACTTGTTGCTTAATCCTGATCTTACATACGATCAGTGGAGTGGTTTATTTGAAGCAACATGGATGCGAATTTTTAGTTTGATGGTGTTTTTATCCATTGGTATTCATTCTTGGATTGGCTTGTGGTCAATTTCTACTGACTATATAAAAGCAACTGGTCTTCGTTTCTTCTTTCAATCTCTATGCGGCCTAACAATGTTTGTTTACGTCGTATGGGGTGTTCAGGTTCTTTGGGGGCTATAAATAATGGCAAATATTCGTACTATATCTTTTGATGCCATTGTTATCGGTGGTGGTGGTGCAGGTATGCGCGCCGCACTACAGTTAACAGAGTCAGGTTTGAATACCGCATGTGTTACTAAGGTGTTCCCGACTCGTTCACACACAGTATCTGCTCAAGGTGGTATTACTTGTGCGATTGCAAGTGATGATCCGAATGATGATTGGCGTTGGCATATGTATGACTCTGTGAAAGGGTCAGACTATATTGGTGATCAAGACGCTATTGAGTATATGTGTTCTGTTGGACCTCAAGCGGTTTTTGAACTAGAGCATATGGGCTTGCCATTTTCGCGTACAGAGCAAGGCCGTATTTATCAGCGTCCATTTGGTGGTCAGTCCAAAGATTTTGGTAAAGGCGGTCAAGCGGCTCGTACTTGTGCGGCAGCAGACAGAACAGGTCATGCGCTTCTTCACACGCTTTACCAAGGTAACCTTAAAAGTGGCACGACATTCCTTAATGAATGGTATGCAACTGATTTAGTAAAAAATAACGAAGACGCTGTTGTTGGTGTTATTGCCATTTGTATTGAAAGTGGTGAGACCGTATACCTTAAAGCGAAAGCGACCGTCATAGCGACGGGCGGTGCGGGTCGTATTTTCCAATCGACAACGAATGCTCATATCAATACAGGTGACGGCGTAGGTATGGCCTTGCGCGCTGGTTTCCCTATGCAAGACATGGAAATGTGGCAATTTCACCCTACGGGTATTTACGGTGCCGGTACGCTGGTAACGGAAGGTTGTCGTGGTGAAGGTGGTTACCTAATAAATAAAGACGGCGAGCGCTTTATGGAGCGTTATGCTCCTAATGCAAAAGATCTTGCTGGCCGTGATGTTGTTGCTCGTTCTATGGTTCTTGAGATCTTAGAAGGTCGTGGTTGTGGTCCTAAAGGGGATCACGTATTGCTTAAATTAGACCACTTGGGCGAAGAAACGTTGAATCAGCGCCTTCCTGGTATTCTTGAGTTATCTCGTACTTTTGCTCATGTTGACCCTGTTAAAGAGCCAATTCCTGTTATTCCTACTTGTCATTATATGATGGGTGGTATTCCAACGAATATTGGTGGACAGGCACTTAAAATGAATGAGGCTGGTGAAGACGTGATCATTGGTGGTCTTTACGCTTGTGGTGAAGCCGCTTGTGTGTCCGTTCATGGTGCGAATCGCTTAGGCGGTAACTCATTGCTTGATTTGGTTGTGTTCGGTCGAGCTGTTGGTCTTCAAGTTAAAAAGTCCTTGGATGAAGGGTTTGAGCTGTTAGACGCTGATAGTGCAAATGTTGAAAAGGCGATGGTTCGTTTAAATCGTCTAAACAATACGACTGGTGGCGAAAGTGTTGCTGAAGTACGCGCCGATCTACAAAGTGTTATGCAGCTTTATTTTGGTGTATTCCGCGACGGTGAGGCAATGCAGAAAGGTTTGGCTCAACTGCAGGAAATTCGTAAGCGCGTTGAAAATTTGCATCTTGAAGATAAGAGTCAGGCTTTCAATACAGCACGTATTGAAGCGCTTGAGCTTGAAAACTTATTAGAAGTTGCTGAAGCGACAGCGGTTCCCGCTGAATTCCGTAAAGAAAGTCGCGGTGCTCATGCGCGTAATGACTTTACTGAGCGTGATGACGAAAACTGGTTGAAACATTCTGTGTTCCATCCTGCGGATAAGTCGGTCACTAAGCGTGATGTGAACTTTAAGCCGAAGACAATGGAAGCTTTTC
>CAXBGJ010000039.1:0-20008 GCA_963975045.1 uncultured Marinomonas sp.
TAACAAGCGGGTGTGTAGCTCAGTTGGGAGAGCGTCGCCCTTACAAGGCGAATGTCGGGAGTTCGAACCTCTCCACACCCACCACTAACTAGACAGTGGGCTTGGTCAAACAAGCAAAAGAACTAGATCGTGTTGGAGTGGTAGTTCAGTTGGTTAGAATACCTGCCTGTCACGCAGGGGGTCGCGGGTTCGAGTCCCGTCCATTCCGCCATTCATGTTGCTTTTAGAGTAATGTGGTCAATGGCAAAGAGTTAACGCTTAACAAGCGGGTGTGTAGCTCAGTTGGGAGAGCGTCGCCCTTACAAGGCGAATGTCGGGAGTTCGAACCTCTCCACACCCACCATTTTTTTGACTTATTATGTCAGCATATTAACTTCACTCTAAGCCTTTAAAACAAAAAGTCTGCTTGTTTTTCTAATGGCTTATCAATGACTTCTTATTTCCTCTTAAAAAAAACTCTGCAAGTACTATTTTTCTATGTGACCAAACTGTGACTGTATGGTGACCAACTTGAATATTTTGCTATCCTGCACTTCTAAAAAAATAATCTTTTTCTTTGATTTTTTTTTGTATATTTTGATCTTCGCATGTTTTGCCGCAAGATAAAGTGGTGTGGTACGTGGTCACAAGTTTTCTGTGACCAAACCTGCTGCCAACCTACCTTAATGTATCTAAAGTGTACTTTTATCTTGTAGCTTAACCAATTGATTACTATAACAAATTGTCGTTAGGGAACATGTGATCAAGTTGAGTAGCGCGTCTTAATATTCTGAAAACTAGCGTGGAAAACTGAAGACAATCTCATTGATTGGAGAAGTGGGCTTCCAATCCTCTCGGGGGGGAGGGACATTTTTCATATATGCAGAAGCATACGCGAATCTGTGGTGATTTCTCTAACTCATATGAGCAGTAATCAAGTATTGATTTGTGTGCAAGATGATGATCAATTAGACTATTTATTCTCTAGTTCTTTGATGGCTTCATGCTGGCTAATGAAAATCTTCCCGTTAAGATGCTCAATCAAAGTAGAGTCTTTTAGCCTATCCATAATGGGACCTTTTACTTCAGACAAATGCAGTTTTACACCAGAGTCTTTTAGCCTATCCACTATTTTCTCTAAGCTTTGTAAGGCACTTGCATCAATCATATTGATGGCAGTACACATAAGAACCAGATGTTTAATCTCCCTGTTTTGGGAGACTAAGTATTGTAGCCTTTCCTCAAACACACGGGTATTGGCAAAAAAGAGGTTTTCATCGATCCGTACCGTCAAAATAGTTGGGTGAGTTTCCACTGCAAAGCGCTGTACATTCCGGTAGTGCTCAGTCCCCGGCAAGCGGCCGACAATCGCAATATGGGGGTGGCTGGTGTGCCATAGAAAAAACAGGATAGAAAGTGCCAACCCAACAATTAGCCCAGTCTCCATGCCTTCCACCATGACGACACTAAAAGTGATGATCAACAAACTGGCTTCTTTTTTGGAGAATCGCCATAAATCTTTAAGGTCGACCACACTGACTAATTGCAACATTGATATGGAAATAATCGCGGCGAGAATAGCTTTGGGGAGGTAATAAAAAAAGGGGGTTAAAAATAGCAGCGTCAACAAAATAAAAAGGGCAGATATAATGCCTGTCATAGGGCTCGTAGAGCCGCAATCGGCGTTTAACACTGTACGGGAAAAACCACCTGTAACCGGAAACGATCCACAAGCCGCCGAGCCAATATTGGCAAGCCCTAAGCCGACTAATTCTTGGTTTGGGTCAATGTCTTGTCGTCGTTTAGCTGCGAATGATTGAGCAACAGAAACCGAGCCAATAAAACCGACAATACTAATGAGCACAGAGCTTGGTAGTAACTCCTTCATCAGCTGCCAGTTAACTTGTTGAAAATTTAATCCTAAAGGTGTGCTCGGTACAGCGCCAATAATGCTTACTCCCAACTCATCTAAAGATAACCAAGCAACCGAAAAAGTGGTTAAGAGCACGACTAAAACAGGTCCTGATTTACCAAAAAGTTGTACATACTGCTGAGCGCAACCGCACTTTTCTAGAAAGCTAGAGAAGTACCGACGCATTATGAGCAATGCTGTGATTGAAGTAGTACTTAGCACCAATGTTGGAATATTGACCTCCGAGGCATGGCCGTAAAGGCTGCGAGCTAAGGGGAATAAAGTGCTCCCTGTCGATTCAATGCCCAATAGATACTTTACTTGGCCGATGACAATGAGCAGAGCGGAAGCGCTGATAAAGCCAGATATGACTGGGTGGCTGAGTAGGTTCGTCAAAAAACCCAATTTTAATAAGCTTAATACCAGTAAAAATACCCCAGACATAAAGGCCAGCAGAATCGAAATAGTGGTGTAATGTTCGCTGCCTGTGGTGGCAAAAGGTAAAATGGCTGAAGCCGTCATTACGGAGGTGAGAGCTACTGGACCAACAGCCAGTGAACGGCTGGTGCCAAATAAGGAATACAAAATAGAGGGTAAAATGCTGGCGTATAAACCTGTAATGGCTGGTAAACCTGCCAGCATGGCGTAAGCTAAACTTTGAGGGATGACCATAATCGTAAAAATGAGGCTAGCCACTGTATCATTTTTAAATGCCGTTTTATTATAAGCTCTTAGCCACACACTGGCAGGTAGATATTTTGTAAGTTTAGTTTTCATAAATTAAGCTCGATAATAAAAACCACGTCACTCTAGACTTAATATAAATACTGATTTTCAGGTCTTTTTAAAAGCAAAAAAACGTTAGTTTAAGGTGGCTGACTTCTAAAAATCTAGGAAGAATATATAAGGCTTTATCAATATATTTCAGGAGGCCCACCTATGAAAAATGAAGTCGTGTTTAAAGAGCGTCTCTGTAGAGACGCTCTTTTTTCTGATGTAGCCTTGGAGGGTGTTATCTAAATCTACTATCTCGACTATTTTTTTGCCGCTGCTTTTGCTTCAGACAACCACATATCAAAAGTAGCAGAATTTTCTGTTATCCAATCATTTACATGCTTGTTTATGGCTTTATCACTTTTCTCACCGGCTTTAATTAGAGAGTTTTCTTTATTAATGTCATTGATGTCGATAGTCGCTAGTTCAAAGAATCGTTTTGCTGCTGGATTATTATCAAGAAATTTATTATTTGCCATGATACGGACTGTATTAACAGTAAAGCCAAGGCTCTTTCCTGGTATTTCTTTTCCGTCTTCATCTGGAACAGTCAACCATGTGGAATCTTTTCCTGGCATAAGAAGACTATTTACCCACATAGGAGTCCAAGTGAAGTAAAGTACAGGCTTACCTTGACGAAAACGTGTAATCGTATTTGCCATTAGTGCAACATAAACCCCTTGCTTATGAGTGACTGTATCTCTCAATCCTAAATCATCTAGGCGTTGCTCTATTTCAGTTTCACACCCCCATCCAGGGTTACAGCCAGTGAGGTCTGCTTTTCCATCGCCATCCATATCAAATAAAGCTGCTATTTTTGGATCTTTAAGCTGTGTCATGCTTGTTATTTTATAGGTATCTGCTGTTTTTTTATCAATAAGAATACCTTGGACAGCATTATCTACTAAAGGACCGAAACGAGTGTTTAAATCGTCGCCGCCGGCTCGTTCGTAATAGTCGTTATGTAAAGGTTCCCAATGTACTGCCATGTAATCAGCATCACCTTGACCAACGGATACGTGTGCAATTGTTGGGTCTGCTTCCAGGGTTCTTTTAACTTTATAACCCAATCTTTCTAGCCCTTTTTTTACAATACCATCTTGGAATTGTGTGTTTTGATTACCAAATCCTATTGGCTGAATAGTAATTCCATCTCCCGGTAGGTCATCGTCCGCATTGACATTAAACGAGGAAATAGCGAACCCAACACATAGAGTGCTGACAACAAGTTTTTTCAAGATCTTATTTGATATGGTTTTATTATCTGATTGAACTAGATTTTTAAATGACATACGAACCTCACTTTTAAATTTAAATAACCTATTTTTTAAAATTATCAGTTTCAAAAAATAATCCTGTTTATTTCTTCTACTTTCGAACTGGTTTTCGTCAATTTCAAGATAGTTATAAGAGATCTCTTTTAATCTATTTTGAACAATTTAAGGAGTGATATTAATTAAACAACTAAAGTTAATATTTTTTATTGAAATTTTAGGTTTTTCTTTCTTATTTTAAGAAGAAGGTATAAGTTCCTTATCTAATTTCATCGAGTAAAACTGTAAGGAACTACCTATATTCGAAAGTTAAACTAACACCAATCTAACTTTTTTAAAGAAGGCAGTCCAACTACAAAAATAATGCGTCATTAATGACTTTTAGTTATGGAAGATGCGAACAAGTCCTTCCTATGAGACAATTTATTTTTAATCTTCGAGCTTGACCGTGTCACACCAGCTCACCTTTGCCGACAGCGAATTCAACAAAAAATGCTGTAAAACACGTAAAGAGATTTTCTTGACTCGAATGGATGAGCTAATGCCATAGGGTCAGCTTAAGGTGAGATTGAGCCTTTCCACCCAAAGCAGACAATGGAAGAAGGCCTTATCCGCTATCTACTATGTTCCGTATTCATTGTATGCAACATTGGTACAACATGAGTGATCCAGCGATGGAGGATGCCTTGTATGAGATCACGTCCATGCGCTTATTTGCTGACTTATCGTTAGATAACCCAATTCCTGATCACACTACCATCATGAATTTCAGACACTTATTAGAGAAACACAAACTCTCGCGCCAGCTTTTTAAAGAAGTGAATAGATGGCTGTCTGATGCAGGCATTTACCTCAAAGAAGGCACCATTGTGGACGCGACTATTATTGAAGCGGCCAGCTCAACGAAAAATAAAGCCAAAGAAAGAGACCCTGAAATGCACCAAACTCAAAAGGGTAAGCAGTGGTTCTTTGGCTTAAAAGCCCATATTGGTGTTGACGCTAGAACGGGGTTAACTCACAGCGTGAGTACAACGGCGGCCAACGTTCATGACATCACGGAAACAGCGAACCTTCTTCATGGCGAAGAGTGTTTTGTCTCGGCGGATTCTGGCTATCGTGGCGCTCAAAAGAGAGAAGAGTTAAAAGGTGTCAAAGCAGACTGGTTTATTGCAGGTATTTTTCGAAAAGAAAGGCGAGCAAAATAAGAATCTTAAAAAAACACCCTAGAAAAAATAAACAGCCCATCCGAACGGAATATATCAAAGCCAGTATTCGAGCAAAAGTCGAACATCCCTTTAGAATCATCAAGTGTCAGTTTGGTTTTAGAAAAGCTATTTATCGTGGGTTGGCTAAAAATGACAGTAAGCTCGCCATGCTGTTTGCTCTTGCAAACGTGTTTCGAGTTGATCAGATGATCCGAACCGCAAAGGGTTAATCCGTTTAAAAACCACTAAACAAGGTTCAATTATCTTATTTAGTGGTAACAAAGTGATAAACCACCCACATTACTGACTGCCATTGTTTTTTCAGAATATTAAGTCTCGCAGCTCGACTTGTTCGCATTTTCTCTAGACAGCCCACAAGAGAATTGCTTATACCAAATGTTACGATTGCAGAACTAGATGGTTTAGTATGCAACAGTTACAAAATAGCACTCACTGAAAATTGCTCCTTTATGGCTACCTAATTTTTGTGTGGCATTAGTTTGGAGCTAAAGTTGTACTTGGTATCGATGTTGCTAGGTTTACGCACTGCTAGCAGTTATCTAAAGTTATTCATCAGTTAAGGTTGAATGATAAAATATCAATTCTTAAGCAATAGCTTACCCAGAATTTGAGGAGTGAAAAATACAATGGTAAAGCATTTGGAGCCAGATAAAACCTTAGTCAAAATGCCTTCATTAAGAGCTGTTAAGTCTTTTGTTGCCGCAGCAAAATATCAAAACTTTACTCGAGCTTCGGAGTCTTTATGTGTAACTCAGGCCGCAATTAGCCGCCAAATAAGAGAGCTGGAATTTTCCCTAGGTGTTGATCTGTTTCACCGATCGGGTAGAACTGTCACACTGACCGAAGCTGGTAAGCAGTTTTACGATGCGGCTTACTTGTCCTTCATGAACATTTCACAGGCTGCACAGCGCATACAAAAGGTTGAGCCAGTCAAGCATGAGCTGACGGTTTTTTGTTCGCCAGCATTTACATCTCTTTGGTTAGCTCATCAATTAATTAGTTTCTTTGATGAAGCGCCAGATACTCATGTGAATGTAATTTCAACGAATCAGCTGATACATGATTTAAATACCATCGAAGGCAAAGAGCCTGATGTTTTCATCAGTAAGGTCTACGACCCAAGGGAAGGTTATAAATCGATCCCTCTGTTTCATGACATCATCTATCCTGTCTGTTCGCCTAGTTACTTAGAAGAACACTCAGATATTAAAGATGTGCACTCGTTGATTGATGCTGACTTTTTAAATCTAACACCTTACGGGAGAGATCAGGTTGCTGAGCATGTCGATTGGAACGAATGGTTAAAAGCTTTTAGCATTGATTATTCTGAACAAACAGTAAGGAAATGCTTTAATTCTAATGATTATTGCATGCTTATTCAGATGGCTGTTACTGGTCAGGGCGTTTGTTTAGGTTGGCACCATCTAGTTAAGCAGCTGATTAAAGATGGCAAATTGGTGCGTATTACAAACCAAGAGCTTAAATACACGGAAAAATATCATTATTTAAGCTACCCAGAAAAATTCGAAAATAATCCTGCTTTCGTCCAGTTCCGTTCATGGCTACTGCAACGTTTACACGTTCCTCTTAGTGACCTCTAAATTCAGCACAAGTTAACTCGATTAGACTCAGGCTTTTTTAAATTATAACGACTGGGCCATGACAAATTTGGAGCTGCTCAGACTCTTTATTGCGGCTAAACATATTGTCAAAGTACTGTTCAAGGATATGCCAAAACTCTATAACTGACTAATTAGGGGCAGGAGGAGTACAGCAACGAATTGATAAAACTTGAGATTGATAATTGTCCTTTAATCCTCATTTTGTCAGCAGTTTAGGCTTCTATACGTGGGAATTACCACAACCTTCTTTGCATACTAAAAGTTATCAAAAGGTGCAGAGTTAGTATCATGCACTACTAAAGCGCCCCAAAATAGAGTTTTTTTAATCAATCAATCATTACCTAACCTCATCAATGAGACTGAGAATATGTGATTGGACGGTTTGCTATAAAGTTCTTACTGTAAAGTAAGTAGTTTTTTACCAGATAGTTTATTTTTAAAAAAGTCCAACGGCTATGCACACAAATGATTAAAAATTTGATGAGGTACATATGAGTAACACGCAAGAAATCCTGAAGGTGAGCAATGTCTTTAAGGTGTTTGGAGATACCCCAGATCGTGCAATGGATATGTTGCGAAATGGAGCAACAAAAGAACAAGTCTTAAGTGAAACTGGACATAACGTTGGTGTTTTTGATGCAAGTTTTAGCGTTAATCGCGGTGAGATATTTGTAATTATGGGATTGTCTGGCTCGGGTAAATCCACATTAGTACGCCTTCTCAATCGCCTAATTGAGCCTAGCTCTGGCAGTATAAAGCTCAAAGGGCAGGATATTACAAACTTCAAAGACAAAGACTTACTGAATGTTCGTAGACAAGAAATGAGCATGGTTTTTCAGTCTTTTGCACTTATGCCACATATGTCCGTGATCGAAAATGCAGCCTTTGGTTTAGAAATAGCTGGACTAGATAAAAAGACACGTCAGGATCGCGCTTTAATAGCTCTTGAGCAAGTCGGATTAGGAAGTTACGCCTATAGTCGTCCAGATCAATTATCTGGTGGTATGCAGCAACGCGTTGGTCTGGCTCGTGCGTTGGCTAATGATCCAACAATATTATTGATGGATGAAGCCTTTTCAGCACTAGATCCTCTAATTCGTCATGAAATGCAGGGTGAATTGATTCGGTTGCAAAAGGAGCAAGAGCGGACAATTGTGTTTATTTCTCATGACTTGGATGAAGCAATTCGTATTGGAGATCGTATTGCTATTATGGAAGGGGGACGTATCGTTCAAATCGGAACACCAGAAGAGATTATGAATAACCCAGCAGACGATTATGTCGCTTCATTTTTTAAAAGTGTCGATACAACAAAAACAATTAAAGTAAAAGATATTGCTCAAAAGAATGAATTAACTGTCTCTACGATTAGTAATCAAGCAGTCAACCTAACTGACACCATGGGAAGTTATGTTTACTTATTAGATGATAAGGGCAAATTGATTGGTGTTTCTGTCATGGAGCAAGGCGTAGCAGAGGAAACTCTTGAGTCGCTAATGGAAAGGAAAATGGCTGTAGAGTACAGTCTGAATAAATTAACTACATTAAAAGATTCCATCAGTGTAGTACATCAATCTCCTTATCCTGTCCCAATATTAGATGATCACGGAGTCTACTTGGGCACACTATCAAAAGACCACACCCTCGCTATTCTAGCAAATAACTAATTAGAGCAGACCACAAAAAAGGTAAATACTATGATCGATGTTAGTTTTTTAGACCCATTTCAATTTTTTACCATTCCAGTTGGCGAGTGGGTAGAGTCCGCTCTAAATTATCTAGTTAATAATTTTCGTGATTTCTTTCGCGCAGCTCGTTGGCCTATCGATCAAATTTTAGAATTAGTCGAAGGTATTTTAAGTTCTATTCCACCCTTAATTGGCATAGTGCTTGCTGCACTGTTTGGTTGGCAAGTTGCAGGCCCTCGCATGGGGGGATTATGTGCAATTACTCTAACTCTAATCGGCCTGATTGGAGTGTGGGAACCGACAATGATAACGCTTGCACTGGTGTTTACTTCGTTGTTTTTCTGCGTTGTGATAGGCATCCCTCTTGGTATCCTAAGTGCTCGATATGATTGGGCAGAGAAAAGTATTCGACCAATTTTAGACACCATGCAAACATTGCCAGCCTTTGTTTATTTGGTGCCTGTCGTTATGTTATTTGGCATTGGTAACGTGCCAGGGGTCTTGGTAACCATCATATTTGCTTTGCCCCCATTAGTACGCTTGACAAACTTAGGCATTCGACAGGTTCCAGAAGACAAAATTGAAGCAGCGCGTGCTTTCGGCTGTACGAAGCAGCAAATGTTAATCAAGGTGCAACTTCCTTTAGCGACTCCAACTATCATGGCAGGAGTGAACCAAACCTTGATGTTATCTCTATCTATGGTGGTTATTGCCTCAATGATATCTGTAGAAGGATTGGGGCAGATGGTTCTTAGAGGAATTGGGCGACTCGATATGGGTCTAGCAACTGTTGGAGGACTAGGTTTGGTTCTCTTGGCAATTTTCTTAGATCGTTTAACACAATCTATGGGCGAACAGCGCGTTGCTAGTGGCGCAGTGAGCTGGTATCAGGTTGGCCCTATTGGCTTTGTGTTGTCATTATTTGCCAGCAAAAAACATCCTAAATCAAATTAGTAGGCGCAAGAAATACATCAGAGTAAGAGGTCTATGTACATTTTGAAATTATCTACGATGGCTCTAATTATCAACGCCAAAGTATGGGTAGAAATGGCATGAATGAGTTCAAAAATACCTCACTACTATAAAAATCTTTGTAAAAAGGAACAAATAAAATGGAAAATAAGCCAAATATTGTTTTAATTATGGCAGACCAGTTAGGTGCTAAGTTTCTTCCTGCCTATGGTCATAAAGTTGTGAAGACTCCAAACATTGATAATCTAGCAAAAAAAGGTGTTGTTTTTAAAAACGCCTATTGCACATCCCCTTTATGTGGGCCATCAAGAATGTCCATGATGACCGGCTTGTTGCCCTCAGCTGTAGGGGCGTTTGATAACGCATCAGAGCTCCCTGCTTCACAACCAACGTTTGTGCACTATATGCGTCAGCAGGGTTATAAGACTTGTCTTAGCGGAAAAATGCATTTTGCAGGTCCAGATCAACTGCATGGCTATGAAAAAAGAGTTACGACCGACATCTACCCAACAGATTTTGGTTGGACTGCAAATTGGTATGATAGTGAAGTCAAAGTTCGTTTTCAGGATATGACGAATGTCTTGAACGTCGGCCCCTGTACTAGATCAATGCAAATAGATTATGATGAAGAAGTGGCCTATCGTGGGATAAAACAAATCTACGATTTTGCTCGTGAAAAAGACGATAATCCTTTCTTTCTAACTATTTCTTTTACAAACCCTCATGACCCATATACGCCGCTTGAGAAATATTGGAACCTTTATGATGATGCGGAAATTGATTTACCAGAAGTACCTTTTATCCCATTAGAGGAGAGAGATAGCCATAGTAAACGCCTTTATTATCACTACTCTACTGACGAAGCTAATTTAAATGAGACTGATATACGTCGAATGCGTCATGGTTATTACGGCTCAATAAGCTATATAGATGACAAAGTTGGCGACATCATGTCAGCTTTGGAAAGCTCTGGAGAATTAGAAAACACCATTGTTATTTTTACGGCGGATCATGGCGATATGGCTGGGGAAAGAGGGATGTGGTATAAGAAAAACTTTTTTGATCATTCACTTCAGGTCCCTCTTATTGTTACTGCCCCAAAAATCTTTTCAGCAAAGTATGTGGATAACGTTGTTTCTCACCTAGATTTTTTGCCTACCTTTGCAGCTATGTCTGGTTGTTCTGATTCTGATATTTTAGAAACAAATGGGGCAAATCTTATGGGGCTTTTGTCAGGTGAAAGTGATCTTGCAGATCGTCCCGTCAGAGCAGAGTATTTAGCTGAAGGTGTTTTTGACCCAGTATTCATGATACGAAACTCAAAATATAAATTTATTTATTCAAAAAACGACATTAGTACCCTTTATGATATGGAGAATGATCCCAAAGAGCTCAATGACCTTTCTCAGAGTGAAGAGCATAAGGGGCTAATTGCAGAATATCAAAAAGATGCTGACAGTTATTGGGATAATGAATCTCTAAAACAAAGAATAATTATTGATCAGAAGCGTCGAAAGCTCGTATTTGAGGCTCAAAAGCATGGAGAATTTCCAAAATGGGATTATCAACCATTTGAAGATGCCTCCAAGCAATATGTTCGCGCTGGAATATGGACAACTGTAGCAGAAGCAGCCGCCTATTTAGCACCAAAAAATCCTGTGGAAAAATAAACAAAAGAAAATTGATTTTATAATAAGATCAATGTTTTACGTGTAATAGCTCAGATCTGATCTGATAGTTGCCTCATTTTTTAACAGGTTTCTGTCAGTTTAGGTCTGAGTTAAATTCTTTTCATCCCAGATCGCTTTCCATCAAGTAGTGTCTCTGGTGGTATCCTTCCACAACACATTTTTCCTTGATGAGTTCGGCCATTATTGTAATAGACCATCTATTCGTCCAGATCTTTTTGCAAAGCATCTAGACTGTCGTAAAGCTTCTTGCGAAACGTTACTTGATAAAGCTCTTTTAAGATCGCTTTATGGAATCTCTCACAGATGCCATAAGTTTGAGGCGACATAGCTTTTGTCTTGGTGTGATTTATATCGTTGGTCGCGAGGTAATTAGCCTTAATCACAAAAAAATTAAAGTAACAGTGGGTGATTTATTAATTGATCATGAAAAGAACTTTAATGAAAATTCAAAGTTCATATCTGGACAAATGATGGGGCAACGCTCAGACTTTTATCAAGGCCTGAGCGTTAGTAGCGTTAGAGTTCGATTTCAATATCACTTTTAACGCGAGTACAACAGGAAAGTACATAGCCTTCTGCGATTTCTTCTTTTGAAATACCACCATTATGATTCATGTCGTATTCACCGTGGACGACTTTCACTCGACACGCGCCGCATATGGCAAGACCAGAAGCTTTAGAAACATTGACACCTGCTTCTGCTTCATTGAGCGTCAAATCGAACCTGACTTCATACATTATATTCATTTCTGGAATACGCAACATGATCAGGTCTTTTGGCTGCTGATTTTCGATTTCTGCCTGATCAGCGTGTTTTTCTGCACGCTCCACATCTTTAGTCGGAGTCTCTCCAAAGGATTCTTAATGGTAGTACTTCATACTAAAAGCAAACGTAATCACGTCATGGGGTTCAGGGATGATCTTGGCTCATCTTACAAGATGACGACCGTTACTCCAGATTTGAGTATTCATCGGATTCATGAAATCGGATGTATTAAAATCGTTTATTAGTTTTCCATAATTAAAGCTCTTTGCCTGCTTGCCATTGTTTCCAGCGCATTGTCATGTTTGCGCCAATAGACAAAAAAGGTTCAGGAGGTAAGCGTTTGGGTTGGTCATGATCTAAAAACCTATTAAGTAGATCCGATTGTCCTAGAGCAGCTTGTTCAGCTACGGCGATGCCAGCAAGGGTGCCTTTCACTGTGCCGAGCCCATTTTGACAACAGGCTGACCAAATTCGATCTTCAAGCTCACCAAACGCAGGCATAGAGTTTAGCGATAAGCATAAACGGCCGCCCCAACGGTGCTCCATCTCGACGTTGGGCAGCATAGGGAATCGCTCTTTGAAAGATCGATCCTGTATCACCTGTGCGCGACGTAGATCTGCATCCGGTGCTTCAAGGGATTGATTAAGAGTCGCTAAATTGCGAATAATAATACGATCACCGCTACCCGAATAGTTGGATATTTTACGCACCGTAGTGCCAATTGGATCGGCGGGTAATATACCCCAATCTGTTTCACCACCTAATTGGTCGAGCTCGGTAGCTGATAATTTGCGTGTCATGGACGCATAAGTGAAGACATGCAACAACTGTTTTGGAAAAAATCCAAAAGATTGAATATGCCCATTCACGGCCAAAATGACCTGTTTGGCACGTACAGAGCCTGAAGGGGTGCGCAGTGTGTGTTGTTCGCCCGTTTTCAGTTCTATCACGGGCGAATTTTCATAGATGGACACACGATTACGCAGGCCATGTGCAAGGCTGCGAATGTACGCAGCAGGCTGAACCATCGCCCCACCTTCTGTTTGCAATCCTTGAATATAGAACGGTGACCCGGTGAGTGCGTGCATTTGCTGTGCATTTTGCAGCGTATAAGGCTCCCCAATCTCAGCAAGATGCTGGGCGTAGCTGTGTAGGTGTTTGACCCCTTGTTGAGTAGCTGCACCGGTAATTTTACATGAGCGCGTGAACACGGCTTTGGGCATACCGTACTCTAGGGCGGCTTGCTCTGCGAAATCGATGGCATAACGATTCAAATATATGTTGTTTAAATCACTGTTGCTGTGACCGGCATAGGTATCCGAATTTAACTCATGAGGTAAGTCGATCATAAAGCCGCTGTTGCGCCCAGCAGGTCCCTCGGCAATGGATTTAGCTTCCACTATTGCAATGGTTTCGTCATTCGGTAGTAATTGTGCCAACCGGCGAGCCGCGGATAACCCTGCCCACCCCGCGCCCACAATTAACCAATCTACGCTGATTGATTGATCCAGCGTAGGGTAACCTTTATCGGCCGTTATGATGCTGTTCCAAGCTGCTGGACCGGGGTCTTTCGGGAGTCGCGTAATTTTTTTATGTGTCATATCCAATCCCACTATTTAAGCAATAGCACTACGCCCCACTTTAGTATGCAAACTTGAAGAGGGGCGAACTCATTGCGAACCGATCCTCGGTCATTAATCGATTGCGCCGTCCACCACATTGTCACTTAAATCGATCCAAATGGTTTTAAGCTCTGTGTATTGATCATGGGCATGAATGGAGTTGTCTCGACCACCGAAGCCCGATTGTTTGTAGCCACCGAAAGGTGTCGTGATATCGCCTTCGCCAAAGCAGTTGACCGTTACAGTGCCCGCTTTGATGGTTTGCGCTGCACGAATCGCTTTCTTAGCGTTTGCGGTGAACACGGAGGCCGCTAAACCATAATCGGTATCGTTAGCAACGAGCAGGGCTTCTTCGTAGCTATTGACCGTGATCACAGATAGTACGGGACCAAAAATTTCCTCACGAGCTAGTTCATCGGAGTTGGCGACGCCATCAAAAATGGTTGGTTGTATGTATACGCCGTTTTCGGTTTCCCCCCCAATTATTACCGAGTAACCTGCGCGTTTTCCTTTGTCCAAATAACCGACGACTTTATCGAAATGGCCTTTATCAATCATGGCTCCTAACGAATTTTGAGGGTCTAGCGGGTTGCCTATCTTCCATTTACGAGCGTGCGCTTTAATGCGTGTTATCAAGGCATCCTTAACGCCTGCTTGGACAATAAGACGAGATCCAGCGGAACAGTTCTCGCCCATGTTCCAGAATGCTGCGGCACACACTTGCTCAGCAACATAATCAAGGTTTTCAGCATCATCTAATACTATGCATGGATTCTTCCCACCCATCTCCAATACGACTTTTTTCATATTGGAGTCTGCTGCGTAATGCAAGAAGCGGCGTCCCGTGTTCGTCGAGCCTGTGAATGTAACCATGTCAACATCCATGTGTAGCCCTAGTGGTTCGCCTACTTCTGCGCCGCCGCCGGTGACGATGTTTAAAACGCCTCGTGGTAATCCAGCTTCTATCGCCAGTTCAGCAACGCGTAAAGCCGTTAAAGACGTTTGCTCCGCGGGTTTAATGATCATAGAGCACCCGGCCGCCAACGCTGGGGCGATTTTCCACACCAACATTAACAAGGGGAAATTCCACGGTAAAACCGCGCCAACCACCCCAACGGGTTCTCGAACGATCATGGAAATGGCATCGGAGCCTACCGGTGCGGTTTGATCATAAAGTTTATCGGCTAATTCAGCATGCCAGTTCATGATGTGAACGAATTCTTCAATGTCTAGATTTTCACAATCGCTGATTGGCTTGCCAGAATCCAAACTTTCCATTACCGCTAATTCGTGGCGATTACGTAGCACAAGCTTGGACAATTTAATCAATACAGCTTTGCGTTCACTGGGGTGCAAGGTGCTCCAACGACCGTCTTCAAATGCCTCGCGCGCTTTTTCTACAGCAAAGTCCACATCTTCTTTGGCGCACGCGGCTATGTCGGCTAAGTGCTCATTCGTCGCCGGGTTGATCGTGGCAAATGTCTTGCCCGATGTGGCTGGACGATATTTACCGTCAATAAAGGCCATAGACGGTAACGTTATAGAGGCCGCAATAGCTTGATATTCTTGCAAAGTCAGTACGTTAGACATGTTTAAGCTCCCGCTTTTTTGTTGGCTTTTGCTGAGGAATTTTGTGCTGGGGTATCGTCAAGAATACTGGCAATAGTGGTTTTCAATGTTCGTACGACTTGAGCCATTTGACGTTTATCGTCTTTGTTTAATTCCCGAAGAGGGCGTCTTACCGTACCGGAGAAGCGACCATCCAAGGTTACGCCGTACTTAACGGATTGAATAAATTTTCCGCCTTGTTCCAAGACGCGCATAAGCGGCATCATGGCTGACATAATGCGGCGACCCTTTACAAAATCGTTTTCGACAACACAAGCTTGGTATAGGGCAATGTGCTCTTTTGCTAAAAAATTTGACCCTGCGCAGACCCAGCTGCGTGCGCCCCATGCAAAGAACTCAAGAGCTTGGTCATCCATGCCACAGGCTGTTTGAATGTGTGGATAGTCGCGAACCATCATGTGAAGACGGTTAATATCGCCTGAGCTTTCTTTAATGCCACAAAAGTTTATGGATTGGCCTACTCGGTCTAAGAATTCAGCTTCCATATTGACGCCCATGCGGTCAGGGTAGTTGTAAAGCATGATCGGCATGTCGGCTACGCGATCAATGGCTAAGGCATGCAGTGCGAGTTCTCGCTGAGTAGGAAGCGAATATGGAGGGGTGGCTACGAGAAGTACATCCGCGCCATTTTTTGCCCCAGCCTCTGCCAGTTTCAAGGATTGGTTAGGGTCTAAAGAGCCCGTACCGAAGATAATCTGAGTTTGGTCTCCAACGGCTTCTCTCGCTAGGGTTAGCAGTTGAACACGCTCATCGTGGCTTTCAACGTAATATTCGCCGGTTGTTCCGCCAATCATTAAGCCGTTGACGCCCTCACTGACCAAATGTGAAACGTGCGTCTGGTAGGCGTCAAAATCGATCGAGCTGTCGTCTCGAAATGGTGTGATGACTGGGGTGTAAATGCCTTCAAATTTCATTCTAATCTCTCACTTTTACGTTAGGTTATTGCGACTCAGGCAACGAATTTTTCAGGTGTTTAATCGTCTTTCGTGACAAAATATTACTTACTTATTAGAGGTCTTCACAATCAACTTTTTATCGGTATCTAGCCTAACGTCTAGTTATCAATAACCTTTTAAACCGAAGTTTGAGATGCTTTAATGGCTTTTTTGAGAGAGTTTTCGAGGTATGTGTTTGAAAATTTAAGGAGTAAACAGCAATATGGCGGAAGAAAAATATTGTGAGGCAAAAAAATGCGGCCATTTGGCCCGCATTTTGTAAAGGGAATATAAAAGGAGATTAACTCAAACGGTTTTTCATGGTTTCGCAGTACCAATCAACAAACTGACAGACGCCATTTTCAGCGGTGTCAGAGAATGGACCGGGTTTGTACGCTGGGGATCGAACACCGCGGAAAGTTTCTTCAACCAATTGACGGTCTTGGTCATTGGTCGCAATCCACACTTTGGTAAGATCATCCAATTGGTGATTTTGGCCCTCTACAGCGTCTTTAGGCACCAGCTACTTGGTCGTAACCAGTGTTTCTCCCGAACTTAACGGCAGCACGCGAAAGCTTAAGGCGTGATCGCCTAAAAAATGGTTCCAGTTATTGGGGTATAAGAAGTGCAACAATGCGCCTATGTCTTCAACCCCCGAGTCGTCCAGTCGGCCGTTGACCGCAGGCGCACCAGACATGGTGCAACTGACAGCGGTATACGTGTCATACGGAAAATACCGTCTTTGGCCATTTCTAAACGACTGGGCAATCCTGCGGCTTCGCACTTGTCCCAATGGGCGGTCAGTTCTGGGTCTTCTGCGCCGCCAATGCCCGCTACCGATAAGTTCTCGACGAACGAATTAAGCAATTCTGGGTGGCTACCATCGCAGTGGTAACATTCGCGATTGTTTTAAAAAACAAGCTTCCAGTTACCTTTCTCGATTAAGTTGGACTCAAAGGCGACTTTACAGCTGTCTAAATTATGAGGCACTGTAAAGCGTCCCATGACGTCGCAAAAGTCTTTAAAATCAGGGGCTTCATCGGCCACACAAACATAGATGTAGCCGTTGATGGTTTCACAGTGCAGAGACTGAAGCCCATGTTCTGAGGCGTCGAAGTTTTCGCCCATATTGCCTGCAAATAAAAGCTTGCCGTCTAGGTCAAACGTCCACTTATGGTAAGGACAGATGAGTTTTGCGCTCTTGCCTTTTAGCACTCTGGCAGATGCGAGAGCCACGGTGGCGCAAAAGGCGCGTACTTCGCCTTTTGCGCCACGAACAATCATGACAGGATACAGGCCAACTTGTAGAGTGATGTATTCACCAGGCTTTTCAATTTCAAATGTATGCCCGGCAAAAATCCATTCTTTATGCCAAATTTGCGCTAGATCCTGCTGGAAGACACCTTCATCAGTATAAAGCTCACGGCTTAGAGCGTGTCGTGGTTTGCGCTCAGTGATTAAATCTAAGGTAGTCTTTTAGCTAATCATTAATGTACTCCTTAATATCTAATATCGGTAGAATGTCCTAACGCAATGACTGATGAACGTTAGAGTAATCTAGTTCCTCCGATGTGGCCTCTTTAAGCTTATAAAAATAAGGCGATGTTGACTGGCAGCACCATTGATAGCTGGCTCCAATAGGATGTCCTAGCTTAAGTTTATGAGTGACCTAAAAAGTCGTAAAGCGATCTTTTCTAAGGGAGATGGACAACCTCAGGTTATGGAAGTATCTCTTGATGATCAACAAAGAGAAAGACAAATTTCGTAAAAAAATCATTTTAAATTAATATGTTACGATGCGGGATAGAGGCTTGCGTAGATTTTTTTAAAAATCAGAAGAGTCTTTTTTCGATGTCTCTTGTGAGGTGTCAATGGGATTTTAAAATTGACTTTAAACAAACGATACTATTAATTTGCACCTAATCGAGGCGATTAAATTGATAAGAGAGGCATCCTGTTATGTCTGGTTTTCACGAGTATGTGCAAAGTTTAGATTTCAACGATATTCCTGAATCGGCACAGTTATTAGTAAAAAATTCTTTGCTAGATACTTTGAGCATAATAGCTACATCAAAAGGTAATAACACAAATACTACAGTGAGAAAATTTGTCTCAGAGCATTATCCAAAAGGGCAGCATGAGGCACGCATTGTATTTGATGGACGTGCAGTTTCTCCTTTAGGGGTGGCTTGGGCAGGTGGGTTTGCAGCTGATAGTTTAGACGGCCATGAAGGTCACTTTTTATCCAAAGGTCATGCTGGTGCAACAGTTGTTCCAGGGCTGTTGGCGTTAGTCGATGCGTACCGAGATCAAGGCAGAACTGTAAGTGATGAAGCGTTTTAGATCTGATTACGCAAACTTCCTAGCGACAGTCAGTATTCTGACGCCAGCGAAACCAATACAACCTAGGCAATACGTCGCAGGTGATGAGACAACTAATATAGGAGCAACTTTAGAGTGGATTACATTGGTCATATGCTGAGCTCAGGGCGATTAGCGTTGGATCTTGCCTTGTATTTGATGCTGCCTATAACCGTGATTATGGGGGGCATTATGGCGGTGTTTGATCATCGCGGTGTCTTGAAAAAAATCTCAACCGTTTTATCGCCTGTATGCGCGTTATTTGGCGCCTCAGGATTAAGTTTGATCGCCTTATCTAAAATTCTGTTCGTCAGTTCAGTGGCGCCGTTACCCACCTTAGGTAAGCTTGATCAACAAGAGCAAGACAATCGAAAATTGGCGGCGTCACTGGCGTTAGTATTGACCGCGACACAGGGTAATATTTCGTTCCCAATGGTGGCGTACGGCCTAGATTTGAGTGTCTTGCTTTCGTCATCATTGATTGGCGGAATATTAGCCTCTGCGGTGACCTATTATGTCTTTGCTGCAGGTCTTGAAAAAGATGTAGTCAAAGTCCCACCGGTTAGCGAACATGGCGTTCCAGCACCGCGTAAAACAGTCGTTCAGTCGCTCTCAGAAGGGGGGATGGAAGGCATGAAAATCGCTGTGAATATGATCCCAATGCTGATCATTACGTTGTTTTTATTAGCGGTTCTGAAAGAGTTAAATGTTATTAGTTGGTTAACTAGCTTTCTTTCTCCTGCTTTTTCAGCGATTGGATTACCCAGCTCGGCAGCCCTACCGGTTATCACCAAATACATCGCGGGGGGCACAGCGTATATGGGTGTCATGATTGATCAAATTGAGCAGGGCAATATCAGTGTACGAGACATTAATATTATTGCCGGTTTGGCCAGCAACCCGGTGGATTTAGTGGGCATCGCCATTTTTTCTGCGATAGGCCCACGTATAGGTAAAATATTTCGTATTGCCTTAATGGGCGCAATGGTGGGTTTGGTCGCACGAGCCATCATTCATATTGTATGGTTCAACTAAGGAACATGCGAATAAGTCCCTCTCATGAGGTAATCGCGTTTTAAGTCTTCGAGTCTCAACCATGTCACACCAACTCACCTTTGCCGACAGCGAATTTAACAACAAACGCCGTAAAACACGTAAGGAAACTTTCCTTTCTCGCATGAATGAGTTGATGCCTTGGGATCAACTCGAAGCGGTTATTGAGCCGTTTTATCCTAAACCAGGGAATGGCAGAAGACCTTATCCGCTATCAACAATGTTCCGCATTCACTGCATGCAACATTGGTACAACATGAGTGATCCAGCGATGGAGGATGCCTTGTATGAGATCACGTCCATGCGCTTATTTGCTGACTTATCGTTAGATAACCCAATTCCTGATCACACTACCATCATGAATTTCAGACACTTATTAGAGAAACACAAACTCTCGCGCCAGCTTTTTAAAGAAGTGAATAGATGGCTGTCTGATGCAGGCATTTACCTCAAAGAAGGCACCATTGTGGACGCGACTATTATTGAAGCGGCCAGCTCAACGA
>CAXBGJ010000040.1:0-19787 GCA_963975045.1 uncultured Marinomonas sp.
TCAGTTCGCCCATGGCATCGGAATAGACTTTGCCGTGTTCACTGGCAATCAACTCAGCCAACTCATGGCTGTGCGCTTCCACTAAAGCTTTAAACTTAAACATAACGCGCGCACGATTTAATGGCGTGACATGAGACCAAGTTTCAAACGCCGCTTGTGCCGAGGCAATGGCGGATTGTGTTTCTTCAACCGTGCTCAGCGATACGGATAGAGACACCTCTCCTGTCGCAGGGTTAAAAACGTTTGCTTTACGAGACGAGGTACTAGCCACGGGTTGGTTGTCGATGAAATTACCCATAACGTTATTCAAATTAGACATTTCTTTCTCTCTTTAAATACATGAATTCGGACATTTCTAGCGTGAGATTAAAAAGTAAAACCGGCTTTTTTCAAATTCGCCGACAAATACTCGTAGCCTTTCGTTGCATACGTTAATGGGTGCGCAATAGCCGGATCCTGCTCCGCTTCAACCACAATCCAACCGGAATAGCCGACAGATTTCAGCACTTCAAAAATAGGCAAATAATCAATACTGCCATCGCCGGGTACCGTATAAACGCCTTCTAGAACGGCATTCAAAAACGCACTGTCTCGGTTAAGGTTATCCTGCAAAACACTTGGACGAATGTCTTTACAATGAACATGAGTGATACGTTTAGCGTGCTTTTTCGCCATGACTAATGCATCACCACCCGCAAACGTAATATGGCCAGTGTCCAGCAACAAACCCACGTTATCTCCCGTCATTTGCATTAACTTATCGACTTCTTCCGCGGTTTCGATGACGGTGCCCATATGATGGTGATACGCCATTTTGACGCCTTCTGCGGCCATGTAATTCGCTACCGCAGTCATACGTTTGGCGTATTCGTCCCATTGGTTCTCCGTCATACGGGGGCGATAAGACAAAGGAACGGATTGATCTCCATGAATACAGCCACTGACTTCGGCAAACACCATGACAGTCGACCCTAACGCTTTGAGCAAATTGAGGTGATCTTGCATCGCTGCAATTTCGTCTTCAACACTTCGCTCAAGTAAACGTGCGCTGTACCAGCCTGATACAAGAGACAAATCATGTTGCTTTAAGATTGGCCCTAAGACAGACGCATCACGAGGAAATTTATTACCTAATTCTATGCCGCTGTAACCGGCCTGACGGGCTTCACTCAAACATACTTCGAGCGGTGTATCCGCGCCCAACGAGGGTAAATCGTCGTTAGTCCAAGTCAGAGGATTAATGCCGATTCGGATGTTGGATTCCGTTTTCGCGTTGTTGTTTTTATTGTTGCTGTTCATAGGATTGCTCCAAGCTCTGATCTAAAAGTTAATAAGGCTGTTGCTGTTTGGCTATTTTGTACTGGTGTTCGGCGTTTACCACAGTGTCACGAGTTGACACTTCTGGTACGGCCACATCCCACCACGCCCCACCTGCTTGCGTGCTCGGCATTGGGTCGGTGTCTATCGCAATCACATAGGTTTTATCACTGGCTCTTGCTCGCGCTAATGCGGCTTCTAGTTCCGCCAGGCAAGCCACTTTTTCAGACGCCGCACCCAAGGCTTTCGCGTGTGCGGCAAAGTCTGTTTTAGGAGCGCCCGCTTCAACCGTGTGACAGTTTTCCAATAAGTTATTGAACGGTTCGCCGCCGCACGCTTGCTGTAATCGATTGATACAGGCGTAACCTCGGTTATCCAAAACGACAATAGTGAGTTTTAAACCCAACATGACAGAGGTAGCGATTTCCGAGTTCAGCATTAAATAACTGCCGTCTCCCACCATCACGATCACCTCTCGTTCTGGTGTTGCCATTTTCACACCTAGGCCACCCGCTAGTTCGTAACCCATACACGAAAAACCGTATTCCACGTGATAGCCAAGATCAGATGACGTGCGCCAGAGCTTATGTAATTCACCCGGCAAACCACCAGCGGCTTGCACTATGGTGCTATCAACCGAGGCAAAACGATTGATTACGCCAATGACATTCGCGTCCGTCGGCAAGTAGTGTTTGTCGTTCGCTTGTGTGGGCAAGGCCGTCGCTTGATCCACTGCTGACAGCCATGTTTGATTCAACGCGTGAACATGATCCACCCAGGACGACGGCGTTAGGTGATCTCCCACCTCAGTCATTAGTTCTTGCAGTGACACTTTTGCATCACCGACCAAAGGTAAAGAACGATGTTTTTCTGCATCGAACGGCGTCACGTTTAGACTCAACAAAGTGTGATCCAGGTTCGCAAATAATGTACGAGATGCCGAAGTGAAATCTTGCAACCGTGTGCCAATGGCAATAATCAAATCCGCTTCTTGTGCCGCCGCATTGGCCGCACTCGATCCGGTTACGCCGACCGAACCAAGGTTGAACTTATGATCCCAAGCCAACGCTCCCTTGCCGGCTTGTGTTTCACACGCGGGAATCTGATATTGCTCAATAAACGCTGTCACTTCTTCTACCGCCAAGCTGTAATGCACGCCTCCGCCAAGTAAAATTAACGGCTTTTTCGCCTTTTTAATCGCGTCAACGGCCGCCGCTAATTGATCCACATCGGTTCGATTACGACGCAGTTTATGAACTTTCTTAGCAAAGAAATTTGTTGGAAAATCAAACGCCATGGTTTGCACATCTTGTGGCAATGCTAAGGTCGCAGGACCACAAGTAATCGGATCCAACATGGTATTAATGGCCGCTGGCAAACTGGTGATCAGCTGCTCTGGGCGATTAATACGATCAAAATAACGCGACACTGGACGAAAACAATCATTCACCGACATCGTCGGATCATTAAAATGCTCAACTTGTTGTAACACAGGATCTGGCGTTCGAGTCGCAAATACATCACCTGGTAAAAACAACACAGGTAAGCGATTGGCCATGGCCAAACCCGCTGCCGTAATCATGTTGGTTGCACCAGGACCAATGGACGATGTACAGGCCATAATACGTTGACGGCGATGCTGTTTCGCGTAAGCGCAAGCAGCCAATGCCATACCCTGTTCGTTATGCGCTCGAAACGTGGTGAATTCGTTTTTAACCTGTGCCAATGCCTCGCCTATTCCAGCCACATTACCGTGTCCGAAAATCGCCCAAGCGCCGCCGAACAGCGGCACCTCCACACCATCAATCACGGTGAACTGAACTTGTAGATGCTTGACCAGAGCTTGTGCCATGGTTAAACGTAATGTTTCCATTTTTTATGCCTCCATCCGCTTAGCAGATTGTTCGCCAAGGTTTTTACCATTACGCTGCTGCCATAACTCACTCATTTCCAAATAGTTATTTTTAACCCTTGAAGTGAATTCCGTGTCATCGATTTCTTTTCTTAACCAAGCCTTAGTCGGCTCGGAAAAAATAGTGCGACCAATGGCAAAGCCTTTGCAAATGTCTTGTCCTGCAGCGGCATTAAAACCGACTTTTAATTCTTCAACCGACGCGTCTAACCCCAGTAATACCACGCCTCGGCAATAAGGCGATCGCGCTTTGATCAGATCACCAATATTTTTCCAAGCGGCTTTACTGGGCGAAGGCAGCTTCCACCAATCTGGAAACACGCCCAAGTTGTAAAAGCGTTCAATTGAACGAGACAAGGTATCGTCTTGTACATCTGAATCGGCTGGCGGAATGATTTCAACAAGCAACTCATGCCCTGTTGTGCAGCAAGCACGGTAAAGATCCATGATTTTCTGCTCTTGCTCATTACGCAATGCAAGGGCGTCATCTGGATGATAAAAAACCAAACATTTTACAATGTGATTCGCAGGCCAAGTCGCAATAGTTTGCCCTACGTTGTTGCCTAATTCGAATCGAAGTGGACGACTGCTTGGCAACTCTACTGGACGAGCAATCCAATGATCTTTGCCCGTAATATCATTCAATACATCCTGTGCAAAGGTACCATCTGCTAAAATACCCGTACCGCCAACGTTGCCTTCTAGGCTAGAAGCCCCTTGATAAGCGGCTTCTAATATCAATTTTTTGGCTTTGGATATTTGCGACAGTGGCACACCTGCTTCACGACACATATCCACGAATTGACGTCGATGATCAAACGCCAAAATACACATGTCTTGCCATTCTTTACCCTGCTCATGACGCACAGTGCGTTGCGTTGTCACACGATGTAAATAGTTAAGTACTGGATCAAGATCAGGACGTGGGATGTCATCACGGTGAATCAGATAATAGTCCAGCTCTTCACGACTCGGCATAGCAGGCGAACAGCCATGTCGAGACACCACAATGGCCCCGCAAGCATTGGCATAATCACACGCATTTTCAGTGGTTTCCCCCTGAATCCAGCCGCGTAAATAACCACTCAAAAAAGCGTCGCCTGCACCCAATACATTTAACACATCGACCGTGACGCCATAGCGAGTAATGCCCTCGTCTAACGTGACTGGGATCGCCCCTTTAAACACAGAACAACCCAAAGCGCCGCGTTTTACCACCAGCTCAGCAGACGAAACATGGCGGATCCGCTTTAAACATTCGATGGTGTCTTCACTGCCACCCGCAATATGAAACTCTTCTTCTGTACCAACCACCAAATCACACAATGGCATAATAGATAGAAGATGCTGAGTCACAGACTCGTTCGACACAAAGCGATTTTCGCCTTCACCACGGCCAGTTAACCCCCACAGCACAGGACGATAATCGATGTCGACCACGACCTTAGTATTATTGGCTTTCGCGTATTGAATCGCCGTTCTAGCCGCTTGATCCGTACCCTTGGTGGAAAAATGCGTTCCAGTGATCAATAAAGCTTTCGCTGAAGCGATGTAAGCTTCGTCAAAATCGTCTTCGCTGATCGCCATGTCAGCGCAGTTTTCACGGTAAAAGATTAATGGAAAAGTATCTTTGTCCTTAATACCCAACAACACCAAACCGGTTAAACGCTCTTCATCGGTGACAACATGAGAAACATCCACACCGGCTCGTGCCAGTTCTTTACGGACAAATCGCCCCATGTGTTCATCGCCGACCCGCGTTAACATGGCTGACTTTAACCCCATGCGAGAGGTCCCAAACGCAATATTGCAAGACGAGCCGCCAAGGTATTTCTTAAAGCTACTCACGTCTTCTAATGGCGCGCCAATTTGTTCCGAATACAAGTCAACAGCGGCACGTCCTAAGCAAATAACATCTAATTTTTTATTATTCATTTTTGTTCCCTATCGTACTGCTCAACCTCGACCCACGCTCTTTTATCAACGGATTCAACCACGCTATCGAGAATGATATTTACCTGTGTCGCCGCTCGAAAATCAGGCCACAATGGCGCGTTATGTACTATACCTTGGTATAAATCTCGGATTTCAACCGCTTTCATATCATTGAAACCCAGACCGTGACCCGCCGAAACACAAAAGGCTTGATAATCTGGGTGCTCAGGGCCAACCAAAATACGTTTAAAACCTTGCGTTTGCGGGTTACCTTCATTGATGTACAAAGACAGCTCCGACAAAGTTTCTTGGTCAAAAATCAAGGTTCCTTTAGTACCCGTAATTTCAAACGACAGACCATTTTTGCGTCCCCAAGCAATGCGTGACGCTTCTAACGTACCTTGTGCACCATTAGCAAAACGCACCATCATATGAGCTTGATCGTCGTTTTCAACATTACCAACACCATGTTCACCTTGCGCTAACGGACGCTGTTGATGAACCACTTTAAGATCCGCACACAAGGATTGAATCGGTGCCACCAAATGAATCGCCAATTGCACAAGATGCGAGGCCAAATCGTTTAGCGCCCCCGTACCAGCAAACTGTTTTTGCAAACGCCAACTAAAGGGCAAATTCGAATCGGCCAAATAATCTTCGTTAAACACACCGCGAAAATGCACCACGTCGCCGATGTCGCCACGTTCAATCAATTGTTTGGCAAATTGCACCGTTGGGTTCTTTATATAATTAAAACCAACCAATGTTTTCACGCCGGCCAATTCGGCAGCTTCGGTCATTTCCTTAGCGTCATCCGCGTTCAGCGCCAATGGCTTTTCGCTGTAGACATGTTTCCCTGCCGCAATGGCGGCCAGCGCAATGTCTTTGTGTAAAAAATTGGGGGCACAGATATCCACCACATCAATATCAGGGTCATTAATTAGATGTCTCCAATCCCCTGTTGAGCGGTTAAAACCCAGCTCTTGTGCCTTCATTTTAGCCAATTCTGGTGTTGCATCGGCTAACATTTCACACCGTAATTGCCCTTGTGGAATCGCAAAGGCCGCTATCGCATTACGATAAGCAATGGCATGCGCTTTTCCCATGTAACCTGAACCGACCAAACCCACGCGCATTTTATTCACTGTCATAATGACTTTCCTTTAGGCTGTGGCATCTAATCGGCTGAACTCTTCTAATTCAGCGGTCAACTCGTCTAACTCTTGACCGCCTGCCATCATTTCCAAAACATCTTCTCGGCTTACTTCTGATTTCAAAAAAGAACCTAGGCTTTGACCACGGTTTAGTAACGTAAAACGATCGGCAATGGGATAAGCATGATGTACATTGTGGGTAATCAAGATCACCGCTAATCCTCTGGCTTTGGCTTTGGCCACCACTTTTAATACATTCGCAGACTGCTTCACACCCAGTGCCGCTGTTGGCTCGTCTAATATAAGAACCTTGGCACCAAAGTGAATCGCACGAGCGATCGCCAAACATTGTTTTTCACCACCAGACATGGTTCCAATGGCTTGCGAAGGATCACGAACATTGATGCCCATTTCTGACATACCAGATTGCGCAATTTTATTGGCCTTCTCAATATCAAAACGCTTAAATATACCGCGTCCTGTGGTTAGCTCTCGGCCCATAAAAAAGTTACGCGTAACGCTCATCAAGGGCACAAGTGCAAGATCTTGGTAAACCGTAGCGATCCCAGCATCCAGTGCTTCTACTGGAGACTTAAACACGACCGCTTTTCCTTCTAAATAGTATTCTCCTTCGCTTGGTGCATGCACCCCTGCTAATGTTTTGATGAGCGTTGATTTACCTGCGCCGTTGTCGCCTAACAAACAGTGAACTTCACCCAACTTCACTTGCATATTAATGTCTTTTAAGGCGATTACAGAACCGAAGTAGCGGCTCACATTCTTCAATTCAATTATAAAATCACTCATTTTTGTTCTCCAAAATTCTTCATCCAAAAAGTAAACTCGAATACGGACACCGATCTAATGTCGGGCTTCTGTCACCTTTTTACGAATATAGTTATTGAACAAAACAGCGATTAACAGCATGCCGCCTAAGAAAACTCGGAACCAATCTGAGTCAATACCGGTGAAGAAAATACCCATTTGGACCACACCAAAGATCAATGCACCAAAACAAGCACCGATAACAGAACCGTAACCACCGGTGAGCAAAGCACCACCGATCACCACCGCGATAATGGCTTCAAACTCTTTTAATACGCCTCGATCTGCCGACGCAGAGCCAAACTCAAATACCTGACAAGCGGCATACACTGTGGCGGTAAAAGCAGTAAACATGAACAAAGAGATTTTTACTTTATCAACAGGCACTCCAACGTTACGCGCCGCTTTGTTATCTCCACCAGTGGCAAAGATCCAGTTACCAAACGGTGTGCGTAACAGAACCCAACTCGCAATAATCGCCAACCCTAAACACCAAATAATCACCATAGGAATACCGTCAACGACCGGGTAACCATCGTCATAGGTACTACCAATTCCCATATCAGCCAACCAAATAAACACGCCCTGACCTATTCTTCCGCCAAAAATAACAGCCAGCCAATCTCCTTCGGCGTATTTATCAATACCACCCACGATGGTGCGATTAGTGAATAGAATAGACAGCGCAATAGTCAAACCGCGCAGAATGAAAAGAAACGCCAGACTCACAATAAAAGAAGGCAGACCTGTTTTAACCACAATGTAGCCATTCAAGAAGCCAATCAGCATGGCGCCAGCAAAAGCAAAAAGAATGGCCCCCCAAATTGGCCACCCCCAATACACCGCAGGAATGGTCATCATCATGCCAGCAAAACCAATCATGGAACCAATGGATAAATCAAACTCGCCGGCAATCATCAACAAACACGCACTGATCGCGATCAAACCTAATTGCGCCGAAACGGTTGCCCAGTTCATGATACCGTCAGAGGCAAACATGCCAGAATCACCAGCGGTAATGAAGAAAAAGACAAATACGAGAGCCGCACCAGAAATAGCGCCAAATTCAGGTCGATGCAAGAGTCGCTTCCAGGCGGGAACATTACGAACCCTTTCATCAACGGCTGCATTGCCACCAGTTGATTTATCTTCTTCTATTTTAGATACCTCAACAGGTTGAGTTTGATCAGTCATAGCGTTTCACCTATTTTTATATTTATTGTGGCTTCAAATCATGCTCTAACCATTTCCTACTTAAATCTAACAAAGGCAATCCCATAAGGTACTTAAGTAGTGCATCTAGAACGTGATAGAACTTAATGTCTTTTCGTTTCAACAATGAAACCATAATAGAATATTTATTTCATTTTTTTCAATAGGCAAAATAAATATTTTTATTAAACTTAGATAAAAAGACTAATAAAAGCTTAAAAAAAGACAATCAAATAATATAAAAATGATTAAAAACAATTAGATAAATTCAAAAATAGCAATAAAAACCAAAAATTCCAATATATTGCAATTATGAAACATTCATTCTAATATCATTTCGACTCTGATTAAAAATGAATCAGCAGCGGTGTTTGCTAAATCCAAAAATACGTAATAACAAAAATAATTAAACAAAACGGAGATAGTTGGAATGAAGAACCTTCTGAAGAAAAGCACAGCCATACTGGTAGCAGGTGCGGCGACACTAGGCGTTATGTCTATGTCATCTACAGTCCACGCCGAAGGCGAACGCTACGTGTTTATATCCCATGCCCCAGACTCTGATTCATGGTGGAACGTCATTAAGAATGCGGTTAAACATGCCGCTTCTGATATGAATGTTACCGTCGAATATCGCAACCCACCAACCGGCGATCTAGCCGATATGGCGCGCATCGTTGAGCAAGCCGTCGCAACAAACCCTGATGGTATCGTGCTTTCTATTGCCGACTTCGACACATTGGAAGGCCCTTTAAATAAAGCCTCTCTCAAAGGCATTCCTTTTATTACGATGAACTCTGGCACTCAGCAACAATCCAAAGCATTGGGCGCTTTATTACATGTAGGCCAACCTGAGTTTGCGGCTGGCTTCGGCGCAGGTGAACGCGCGAAGAAACAAGGCGTAAAGTCTTTCCTTTGTGTTAACCATTATATTACCAACCCAGCTTCCGTTGAGCGTTGTATGGGCTTCGCGAAAGGCCTAGGCGTAGAGCTTGGTAGCCAAATGATCGATTCTGGATCAGATCCAACCAACGTAGAGACTAAAGTATCGGCTTACTTACGTAAGCATCCAGATACTCAAGCGATCCTAACGTTGGGACCAACTTCTGCACATCCAACATTGCGAGCTTTGTCTAAAAACCGAAACTTGAAAGACATTTATTTTGGTACGTTTGATTTAAGTGGTGAAATTTCTGCCGCCATTAAAGAGGGCAAAATTGACTTCGCGATAGACCAACAACCGTATTTACAAGGTTACCTACCTATCAGCTTTCTAACGCTTTATTCTCGTTACGGTTTGATTCCAAGTAACGATGTTAACTCTGGCCCTGGTTTTATTACCAAAGACAACATCGCATTGGTTGAAAAATACGCTGGGGAATTCCGTTAATTCATTTTAAAAAATAAGAACAGAGGTTAAGGACAACCTCATCTATGATCTATCGCGTCAGCGGCAAGGCTTAATTAAGCTTGCCGTCCTGACCGCCTAAAAAACCTGTAAGTATTACAGGTCAAACATCGCTATAATACTCATCATAAAATCGGTATCTAGATTATTACTTTAGGAGTCACTTTCTTGGCTGCACCAACTTCCCTTGAGCTACTACAGCAAGCAATTAGTCGAAACTACGACGACTTAAGTAAACGACTTCAACAAGTCGCGCGTTTTTTGCTAGAACACCCGAATACTGTCGCCCTAGAAACCGTCGCCAGTCTTGCCGAACAGTGTGATGTGCCTCCTTCAACACTTGTACGTTTTGCTGCTGCTTTTGAGTACAACGGTTTCAGCGAAATGCAGAACCTCTTCCGACAGGCTCTTGTAGAGCAAACGTCTAGCTACAGTGAACGAGTAAAGCTCAGCAAAAGTACCGCTCGCACCATAATAGATGCGTCTCATATTCTAGAAGAATTCAGCAGCAGCAATGCGTTTTCAATGAATCACATGAACCACCATTTCTCTCAAGAAATGCTATCCAAAGCCGTAGACCTACTCGAAAATGCTCAAAATATTTATCTAATCGGTCTGCGTCGTGCCTACCCTATTTCCAGCTACTTCGCTTACAGTTTAAGACACTTAAACAAAACAACTCACCTCATCGATGGCGGCGGAGGCATGCTGGTAGAGCAAGCCAGTAACATACGCGAAAACGATGTCATTATTGCCACAACCTTTAGCCCTTACGCCAAAGAAACGGTTAACGTAAGTGAGTACGCGTTCAAGGCGGGTGCAAAAGTCATTGCCATTACCGACAGTAAAATCAGCCCATTAGCGGCACTTTCTGATGTTTGTTTTGATATAAAAGAAGCCGAAGTCATGGGGTTTCGCTCCCTCACCTCTTCAATGACATTAGCTCAAACCCTACTCGTCACCTTAGCGTATCGACTTAACAGTGACGGAAAAATGGGCGATACAAAAAAAATAGAATGGAAACATTAGGCTTTAAATCGTTAAGACCCGGCTCCACGCTTGAGCACCCAATACAAATAAGTAATGACCATGAGGTTAAAGGCTAGTATTGAGAAATTGACGAGGTTAGGCGATTGAAAAATGGCATAGAGCTCGAAGGGTATATAGAGCGAGCCACTGACGAAGGCAAACCATTCCGTCCAGCGTAATTTATTCCATAATCCATAGGCCATAACAAAACGAGAGCTGGCGTATAGAAATGCGTACAGGGTTACCCATGTTAGGCTTTGACGCGTCAACTTCCCGACCAGATCCAGAAACAAAGCAAGATAATGATGACTGGGTGAAAGCGACCATTGCCGTAGCACCTGTTCGGTTAATTGATAAAGATCTTGTCCTGCTAATGCATTAACGCCAATGGCCACCAGCAACGCCAACACACCTTTAATCCCCTCCAATAAAGCGATGGCATTCAGACCTTCAAACTTCATACATCCAGCTTCTGTTTAAAACAGCCAGAGTAATCAAGCAAGATGACAAAAAGGTGATTATTACATTTTATTTTGATATGAAATATAGAAAAGCAGGCATAAAAAAGGCAAGTCAGACAACCATGTCTAACTTGCCTAATAAAGGCTAGGACAAAAATTACACTTTAAATTTATCCAAGGACTTCGCTTGTTGAGTGGTGATTTCCACCATGGTTTCACACAATGCAGATTGTTCCGTAGCGGCATCTGAAACCGACTGGCTTATATCACGTATATTCGTAGTATTCCGATTGATCTCATTAGACGTCGCACTTTGTTCTTCGGCGGCGGCGGCAATTTGTACTGTCATATCATTAATTTCATTGATACTTGCACGAATAGCATGCAATGAATCTTTCGCTTGGTTGGCGATAAGCTGAGTTGCATTCGCATTTTCTCGACTTTCAAGGATAACTTTTTCAGCACCTCGTACGCCCGTTTGCAATTGCTGAATCATTTTTTTAATTTGCTCTGTCGACTCTTGCGTCTTCGAAGCAAGTGTTCTCACTTCATCGGCAACAACCGCAAAACCTCGACCCTGTTCCCCGGCACGAGCCGCTTCAATCGCTGCGTTCAATGCGAGCAAGTTTGTTTGATCCGCGATGGCCGTGATAACCGTCAAAATTGACTCTATATTGTCACTGTAACCCACTAAGTCATTAATGGTGGTGACAACGTTGCCCATTTGATCGGTTAATTGAGCAATGGATGCGGTGGTACGCTCTACAACTGCTTCGCCTTCTTTTGCTGCAATATCCGCTTGATTCGCACGACTCGCTGCGGTTTGAGCATTGTCTGCCACATCATGAGCCGTTGCAGACATTTGATGCATCGCCGTTGCTAATTGGTCCAATTCATTCAGTTGGGTATATAACTCTGCAGAAGAACGGGCAGAAGACGCTGCTGTTTTGTCTGTATTAGCACGAACACTCAATGAGCGCCCTTTCACTTCACTGATTAAATGCTGTAGGTAATCAACAAACTGATTAAACTCACCAGACACAGCGCCAAATTCATCGTCACTGGTAATGTCTAGTCGTTTTGTTAAGTCACCTTCACCGCCATTAATTTCTTGTAACGATTCATGCAATGCACGCAGCGGTTGTAGCAAACGAATCACCACGAAATACAAGACAACCGATACCAACAGGGTCGCAATTAATGTGCCCACAAACGCAATCCAACCGAATTCGCGTACACTTGCAAATAATTTTTCTTCGTCCAATACAACACCAACATACCAGTCAGCACCATACAAATTTGGCAATGGGCTGAAGGACACAAATACAGATGTGCCATCTTTAAGTTGGTTTTCAACTAAACTCGTGCTCAAAGCAGACACACTGCCTTCTAGCAAGTTCGAAACAGGCTTTCCGTTTAAATCCGCATTAGGGTGGCTAATGATTTTGCCAGATTTATTTAATAAAAATGCATAGCCAGTGTCATGAAAATTCAAAGTGTTAACAGCATTAGAAACCGTTTCAAGGCTTAAATCGCCTCCAAACGCCCCTTTAAAAGTACCTTTATCTCTGAAAGTAGTGACTACAGAAATAAGAATTTCTCCGGTTGCCGAGTCAGGATAAGGGTCCGTTAATACTGTCTGTTTATGCTTTTGAGCTAATGCATACCAAGGTCGCTTACGAGCATCCCATCCGGTTGGATTCCAATCTGGATCATTGGTGATTCGACTACCATTAGTATCTAACCCGCCAAAAAGCAGTAAGAATTCATCTTTATAAAGTGGTAGGTTAAAAGCTTTTTTGATCGTTTCCTCACTGTAATCAGCATCAACCGTTTGAGCGACGGTCTCAATCAAATCCATTTTACCTTTAAGCCAGCTATCCACCTGTAAGGCTAATGCCTTACTCGTTTCTTGTGTACTGAAATCCGTTTTTTCATACAGTGCTGTTTTAAGGTTGCTGTACTGCAACCATGAGTATGCAGTAAATGCTAAAGCAACTACCACAGAAGCGCATAACACTACTTTATGAGATACCTTCATTGTTCCAATACCCTATTTAAAAATTTAAAAACGCGACTTCACTCATTAATGTTAGTCTGATTTTTTATTACTACCATTAAAAATGTGTAACTTAACTAATTCCGCCGAATTTATAACACTAGGATACAAAGTACTATCTTTAACACGTTGTTTTTTGTAGCCGCCTTATTTTCATAAAAAAACCCGCAATCCTTTGGGATTACGGGTTTGGTTGTTGGTCACACTAACAGTGTTAGACGAGGAAATTAGACTAGATCAAAGCGATCCAGTTCCATTACTTTTGTCCACGCTTGCACAAAGTCCTTCACAAAGCGTTCTTGTGAATCGGAACAAGCGTACACTTCCGCAATAGCACGAAGTTGCGAATTCGAGCCAAAGACCAAATCGACACGAGTAGCTGTCCATTTGATAGCCCCCGTACTCCGATCTCTGCCTTCAAACTCATCTTCATCAGTTGAAACAGAATTCCACTTGGTATCCATATCGAGCAAGTTCACAAAGAAATCATTCGATAATGTTTCTGGTTGCTGCGTCAAAACACCCTGTTGAGATTGTCCGACGTTAGCACCCAATACACGTAAACCACCAACAAGTACCGTCATCTCTGGTGCTGACAACGTAAGTAACTGCGCTCGATCCAACAATATTTCTTCTGCAGTAACCGTGTACTTACCTTTTTGATAATTACGAAAACCATCCGCTATTGGCTCAAGCACATCAAACGACTCTACGTCTGTTTGTTCCTGAGTCGCATCTGTTCGGCCTGGTGTGAAAGGAACCGTCATTACGGTGCCCGCCGCTTTCGCTGCTTTTTCAATACCAACAGAACCGGCTAATACGATCAAATCAGCAAGAGACACTTGCGTCGTAGAATCACGGTTGAACTCAACCTTGATTGCTTCAAGTGAACTCAACACACTCGCAAGTAGTTCTGGTTCGTTCACGTCCCAATCTTTTTGTGGTGCAAGACGAAGACGTGCACCATTTGCACCTCCGCGCATATCAGAGCCACGGTAAGTGGAAGCGGACGCCCAAGCGGTTGATACCAACTGAGAAACAGACAAACCAGAATTCGCAAGTTTTTCTTTAAGAGCCGCAATATCTTTATCTGTCACCAATTCATACGTTGCTGCAGGAATAGGATCTTGCCAAATAAGTTCTTCTTGAGGAACTAAAGGCCCTAAATAACGAGAAACTGGTCCCATGTCCCGATGGGTCAATTTGTACCAAGCACGAGCAAAAACATCTGCTAATTGATCTGGGTTTTCATGAAAATGCTTTGAGATTGGTGCATAAATTGGATCATCTCGTAATGCTAAATCCGACGTAAACATCATGGGTGCATGTCGTTTCGTTGCATCATGAGCATCTGGCACACTGTTAGAACCAGCGGTGCCTTTTGGCGCCCACTGCCAAGCACCCGCAGGACTTTTCGTTAGTTCCCACTCGTAATCAAATAGGTTATCAAAGAAACCGTTATCCCATTTAATTGGGTTTTTCGTCCAAGCGCCTTCAAGACCACTACTGATTGTATCAACACCATTACCCGTGCCTTGAGTATTGCTCCAGCCAAAACCTTGTTCAGTTAAGCCCGATGCTTCTGGGTCATTACCAACTTGACCGGCATCACCGGCACCGTGTGCCTTGCCGAATGTGTGACCACCTGCAATTAAAGCGACTGTTTCTTCGTCGTTCATCGCCATTCTGCCAAAGGTGTCTCGAATATCACGAGCAGACGCCAACGTATCTGGTTTGCCATCTGGCCCTTCTGGGTTAACGTAGATCAAGCCCATTTGTACGGCGGCCAAAGGATTTTCTAAATCACGATCACCGGAGTAACGGCTATTCTTACCGCCACTTTCTTCTAACCAAACGCCTTCTGAACCCCAATAAATATCTTCCTCTGGTTGCCACACATCAACTCGACCACCGGCAAATCCAAAAGTTTTGAACCCCATCGATTCAAGAGCGCAATTACCGGCAAGAATCATCAAATCAGCCCAAGATATTTTACGGCCATATTTTTGCTTAATAGGCCAAAGCAGACGACGCGCTTTATCCAAGTTGACGTTATCTGGCCAGCTGTTTAGTGGCGCAAAACGCTGTGTTCCTGATGTCGCTCCACCACGCCCATCGGCGGTACGATAAGTGCCAGCACTATGCCAGGCCATACGAATAAAAAACGGTCCATAATGGCCATAATCTGCTGGCCACCAATCTTGTGAATCCGTCATTAACGCATGAAGATCTTGCTGGAGAGCGTTTAAATCCAGACTTTCAAACTCTTCAGCGTAATCAAAATCTTCGCCCATTGGATTAGATTTAGCTGAATGCTGATGAAGAACGTTTATATTCAACTGATTTGGCCACCAGTCATTGTTAGAGTTACCACGTTCTGCAGACTGGCTAGAATCTGCAGCGCCATGGTTAAAAGGACACTTACCTTCATTCGACATAATTTTCTCTCCTACTTGTAACTTAGAACACCTTATTCTTGAGTAACTATAGTTATAGACTTAAAAAACACAAGTGACTAATAAATAAAAACTAAGAGAGTCATAGGCAAGATACCATTCACTTCTAATGCCTCCTAATGATGCACTAAAAACAGAGACAAACCGTCATCACCTATAAATTCAGCTCCGCCAATACTGTCTAGTATTGTGTAAAGCGCATAAACATTTACTGAAATTATTCGTCATATCGCCTCAAATAACGTTGATAAAAACATTTGGCTAACTATTGGTTCATTAGTTGCTTATAAACCTAGTAAGCTATTTTGGCTTATTCAACATGGGAGACGGCTATGACGCAATCAGATTATCCATTAATTGAAGTACCTAAAAGTAAACGCCGAGGTTTATTACCAATGGCGTTTATTCTGCTTGGATTTACCTTTTTTACTGCAACCATGTGGGCTGGCGGAACATTAGGCACGGCTTTTTCTTTTTTTGAATTGCTCTTAGTTATTTTGGTCGGCAACTTGCTACTCGGCACTTATGCTTCTTGTTTGGCTTTTATCGCTTATAAAAGTGGCCTAAATAGCGTACTCATGGGACGTTTTTGCTTCGGCGAAATTGGCAGCAAACTATCAGACTTTATTCTTGGTTTCACTCAAATTGGCTGGTATGCGTGGGGAACGGCGACACTTGCCATTGTTTTGGTCAAAGTCACAGGTACTCCAGACGCTTGGCAAACGCCCTTAATGGTTCTATTCGGCATGGCGTTCTGTATTACCGCCATGATTGGTTTTCGCGGTATGGATATACTATCGCGGGTAGCGGTTCCCGCCATGCTTATTTTTATCTTGATCAGCCTTTACACTGGATTAGTCGATGTAGGTGGGGTTTCTGTTTTATTCGGTATTGAACCGACTCAAAGTTTAAGTTTCACAGCCGCCATTACCATTGTTATTGGGACGTTTGTCAGCGGTGCCACTCAAGCAACCAACTGGAGCCGATTTGCTAAAAGTGGCAAAATCGCAATATGGGCAACCATGGCCGCATTCTTCATCGGTAATGGATTAATGGTATTAACTGGCGCTCTTGGCACATTAATCTATCAACAAGCCGACATTGTTGATGTCATGCTGGCACAGGGTTTTGTCGTGCTGGCTGTGCTTATGTTGTTTCTGAATATTTGGACAACTCAAGACAATACAATTTATAATTTTGCTGTTGCGGGCTGTAACCTACTTCGTACTGACAAACGCCGAACCATTACCGTCATTGGAGCCGCCATCGGGACGACAATGGCTGTCTTTGGTATGTATAATTTCTTGATTCCTTTTCTAGTTTTGCTGGGGACCTTTATTCCACCCATCGGTGGTGTAATCATGGCAGATTTCTGGCTGCGCCATAAAGGCCAATATCCATTATTGGCAAATGCTCAGTTACCAGATTTTAACTGGATTGGACTTGGGTCTTACGCTATTGCTTCCGCTGCAGCTTATGCTTCTCCTATCATGCCGCCTATCGTTGGCGTTTTGATGGCTATGGTGTCTTACGGTATTTTATCTTTTCTGGCTTTTCGCAAAGAAGCCAAAGCGCTAGACGCTCAGTGAGTATTTGTTGCGCAGATATCCCTCGCTTACCAGGGCTAGAAAGTATTACCTTTCGAGCAGGATTAACCGGAGGCCAACGTATTGTGCGTTGGCCTTATGTTGCTGAAAACGATTCTATTCAAGCTTGGATCAGCGGTGGCGAGTTGGTTTTTATTACAGGAATAAATCATTGTCGTACCGAACAAAACCTCTGCCTACTCGTTCAAGAAGCGGTAAACAGTAACGTCGCAGGGATGGTCATTTTGACTGGCCCTGAGTTTATTCAGTACATTCCCAACAGCGTATTAGAACTTGCCAATAAACACCAACTTCCTGTACTAGAACAACCTTATAGCTTGAAAATGGTCTTGGTAACCGAGGTCATCAGTAACGCCATAGTGCAAGATAACTTACTAGGTAAATCGGTTAAGCTATTTTTAACAAAGCTCATTAATGGCTTTGATCAAGCGCCTGAGTTGATTCATTTACGTGCTGGGGATCTAGGCATTAGTGATACGAATCCTTTCGCCACTTTCGCAGTAAGAATCAGTCATCTAGATCAAAATATAGAAGACTCAAATCATCAGTTGTTACACTTGCACCATGAGCTGGAACAGCATTTAGGCAGTATACTAAAACGCAGAGACATTGACTGGCCGGTTCTGACTTACGAAAAAGATCTTTTAGCGATATGGCCCGTCACTGAAGACACCACAGGACTCTATGACGAATTAGAACAAGTCCTGTGCTTGTTACAAAAACAGTTTCCACTGCTGGTGTTATGCATTGGTGTAAGCGAGATGAAAACAGGTTTAGACAAGCTAGCCGATGCAACAGAGCAAGCTCGTCAAGCATTGCAATTTGCGGTCAAACACCAGCATCAACGTATATTTTTCTATGAACAGTTAGGCATTGCCCGCTTGTATGCGGCCATCCCAAATCGCGGTTTATTATCGGACTTTTGCAAACAACATTTAGGGGAATTGTGTTTTGCACGCGACATCTCCACACTGGAAATGAAGTCCACTCTAAACCATTATTTCAACCACTTTGGACACCAACAACAAACTGCAGACGCAATGGGTATTCACAGGAACACATTAAGTTATCGCCTAAACAGAATTGAACAACGTCTAGGTTATTCTTTACAAGATTCTTTTTTACGGCTCAACTTACAAAACGCCCTACTGATTGAACAGATACTGTTTCACCATCACGATATTGAAGAACAAGCCAACACGCTTGCCAGACCCAACGATTGAGGTTTTATATGCATATTATTAACGCCCGTTTACGTCAAAAAAATGAGTTATTCACCTTAAGCATTGAAAACGGCCATTTTAGTAAAATCAAAAAACAAGACAGCACCTTATCTGTCACTAATGGTGAATTCAATGCAGAAGGAAACCTTGTCTGCGCCCCCTTTGTTGAACCACATATTCATTTAGATGCTGCGTTAACGGCGGGCGAACCGGAATGGAATCAGAGCGGCACCTTGTTCGAAGGTATTGAGCGCTGGAGCCAACGCAAACCAATGCTGAATGAGGCGGACATTCGCAAACGCGCCCTATCCACCATAGAACTATTGGTTCAAAACGGGGTACAGGCCATTCGAACCCATGCTGATACAACAGATCCAACGTTAATTGGTATTCGTACTTTATGTGCATTACGAGATGAGCTAAAAGATAAAATAGACATACAAGTTGTCGCGTTTCCACAAGATGGCATGCTGTCCTACCCTAATGGTTTAGTACTGATGGAAGAAGCCTTAAAAATAGGCGCCGATGTCGTAGGTGGTATTCCACACTTTGAATACACACGTGAATTGGGTGAGAAGTCCGTCAAACTGATCTTGGAGCTGGCGATAAAATATGATCGTCTGGTGGATGTACATTGTGACGAAATTGATGATCCGAATTCTCGGTTTTTAGAGTTTCTCGCCTGTGAAGCACTGTTTCACAATATGGGATCGCGCGTCACGGCAAGCCACACAACCGCCATGCATTCTTACGATAACGCTTATTGTTCGAAGCTGTTCCGTTTATTGAAAAATTCAGGCATTAACTTTATTTCCTGCCCAACCGAAAGCATTCATTTACAAGGCCGATTTGATTCTTACCCAAAACGTCGTGGCGTTACTCGGGTCAAAGAATTACGCGAGGCCAATATCAACGTCTGTTTAGGACAAGATTCTATCTTCGATCCTTGGTACTCACTAGGCAATGGCAAACTACTGCGCACTTTAGATTTTGCATTGCATATCTGCCAAATGATGGGCTATCAAGATTACGCCAAAGCGTTAGACATGATTACAGACAACAGTGCTAAAACAATGTGCCTAACAGGCTATGGTATAGAGGTCGGTAATCCTGCGAATTTCATCTTACTGGAAGGACACGACGACTACAGTGTTGTGCGTCGGCAAGGTGACGTATTGCTGTCAGTGCG
>CAXBGJ010000041.1:0-19469 GCA_963975045.1 uncultured Marinomonas sp.
CGTCAATCAAACATGCCGATCGCGAAGTCTATTTGTATCGTCTTCATTGAAACTGTTCGTGCTGTTCCTTTGATCACTATCTTGTTTATGGCGTCAGTAATGATTCCATTGTTCCTGCCTGAAGGTATGAACTTCAACAAGCTATTACGTGTTCTGATCGGTATTACCTTATTCTCTTCTGCTTACATGGCAGAAGTAATTCGTGGTGGTCTACAAGCCATTCCAAAAGGTCAATACGAAGCCGCTGACTCAATGGGATTAAACTACTGGCAATCCATGATTTTGGTGATTTTGCCACAAGCATTGAAATTGGTTATACCTGGTATCGTAAACACCTTCATTGGTTTGTTTAAAGACACAACCCTCGTTTACATTGTGGGTATGTTTGATTTACTCGGTAGGGTCCAAGCCGCTACTCATGATGCAAGCTGGTTAGGAACAACAATTGAAGGTTATGCCTTCGCTGGGTTTGTTTTCTGGGCGGCCTGCTTTGGTATGTCACGCTACAGCATGAGAATCGAGCGTAAGTTAGAAACTGGGCACAAGCGAAATTAGTTAAGAATTTGAGGTCTTTATAATGACAGATACAAATATGGCTCGTGCCCAACTTGAGCAGGGCGAAGAAGCAATCATCGAGTTTAACGATGTTAATAAATGGTACGGTGATTTTCACGTACTAAAGAACATTAACTTCAGCATCAAAAAAGGCGAACGCATCGTTGTTTGTGGCCCTTCTGGTTCTGGTAAGTCGACAATGATACGTTGCGTTAACCGTCTAGAAGAACACCAAAAAGGTTCGATTCTGGTTGATGGTGTTGAAATGAACAACAACCTGAAAAACATTGAAGCAATCCGTAAGGATGTGGGCATGGTTTTTCAGCATTTCAACCTATTTCCGCACTTGTCGATTCTGGAAAACCTAACGTTAGCACCAATTTGGGTTCGCAAAACACCTAAAAAAGAAGCTGAAGAAATGGCGATGCATTACTTGGAACGCGTAAAAATCGCCAACCAAGCATTGAAATATCCTGGTCAGTTATCTGGTGGTCAGCAACAACGTGTAGCGATTGCTCGCGGTCTTTGTATGCAGCCTCGCATCATGTTGTTTGATGAGCCTACGTCAGCACTTGATCCAGAAATGATCAAAGAAGTACTGGATGTTATGGTTCAGTTAGCGGAAGAAGGCATGACCATGATATGTGTAACACATGAAATGGGCTTTGCAAAAACCGTTGCCGACCGTGTTGTCTTCATGGACGCAGGGGAAATTGTTGAGGCAAATGAACCACATCAATTCTTTGATAACCCGCAACATGACCGCACACAAATGTTTTTAAGCCAAATTCTAAATCACTAAACAGTTACTTGGTTTTAAAATCTGTTATATTGACAAAAGCCCCTGTTAGGGGCTTTTTTATTTCTACAGCTTGACCATTGTTTTACAAGGAATTTAATGGATTCGTCTCGAGACCTTCAGCCAAACAATAAACTACGGGTTGTGCATTTAGCTGATCACACAGGTCGATTACAGGTTATTTTTCCTGCGAGTAATATGCTCGATATTGCTGCGGTATCACGAATAACTAAGCGGCGTTTTGAGCCCGTTATCAATTATCATAGCTCGGGCGATCCTCTCATCAAACCCAACAGTATAACGACTATATTAGAAGCCAATATTCTCAAAGAAGCTTCTGTGTCGATTCGAACAAAAGTGAATGGGCTCTATCACGATACGACGTCGGCAGAACTAGAGAGTATGTTTTCTGGTCCATTAAACCGCTTCGAGAACATCTCCATTAGTACACAGCTAATAAAACCACCCGTAGACAATCACGAAGACGATGAGGAGCAGATTCTCCAAGCACTCGGACGCTTCCAGTCTATTAGGCTTAAACAGCGTTTAGAAGAGACATTAGAAATCCCTCCTTTACCGGCGTCTTCACATAGTATTATTCGCCTTTCATCTGACACAAAGGCGGGAATCGATGAACTGTGTGACGTCATCGCTCTTGACCCAAGCCTAGCGGCACAAGTCGTCAGCTGGGCGTCATCACCCTACTATGGCGCTCCAGGAGCCATAGACTCAGTAGAAGACGCTATTATTCGAGTCCTAGGCTTTGATATGGTAATGAACTTAGCACTTGGACTTTCGATGGGAAATGCATTTCAAGCACCCGAAGACGGTCCTCGTCACTATGAAGATTTTTGGCTCGACTCGGTATCTAATGCCGTGCTAATGGAATCCTTGGTCAAAGCCATGCCAAAACCAGACCGCCCAAAAATCGGTCATGCCTACCTTGCTGGCTTGCTGCATAACTTTGGCTACTTGGCCATAAGCACTATTTTACCACCACATTTTTCTATCCTGTCTCGGTATCAAGAAGCGAACGCGCACCTGTCTTCTGAGCTGATTGAAATGCAGATACTGCACTTTACCAAAGAACAATTAGGTTCTTGGTTATTGCGTTACTGGAGCTTGCCAGACAATATTTGGACCGCCATTCGATACAGTAAAAAACCACATTATTACGGCGAACATGCCATTTTAGCAAAACTGCTGTATGTCTCATTCCAGCTACGCAATGAAGGGATCATTGAGCCATCTGTTCTGCAGGAAATAGGTCTGACACTAGAAGAGGCCGAAGCGTGTCGTGATGCGGTTTATCAAAAATCTCCAGAGCTGTTTAAAATGGTCGCTTTGATTAATAAAATGAATGCTTAACCTCTTATGACATTAATGAACCCCTCTGCCGCCCAGCAATTTGATTATCGATGGGCGCCTGTTCATCGAATCAATAAAGTAAAAGTGCCTAAAACGCTCTGGCCTTGGTTGGTCACTCACGACTCTTTGACCGCGAAACTACAAAGCCTTGGCACATTAACGGTTCACGTCATCGAGGACACTTGGGGGGCACCCACCGCTCGAGAGCGAAAGTGTCTCAAGTTACGCCCAAGGGAAGCGGCTCGAATTCGCACGGTACTACTCAAGGTGAATGGTAAGGCTGTAATATATGCTCGCTCTATTATCCCCGCCAGGTCTCTACGAGGCCATTGGCGTCAAGTAAAACACCTAAAAGATAAGCCCTTAGGCGGCTATTTGTTTCAACATCGAGCACTGACTCGAAGCGGCATTGAAATAACGCAATTGCCAAGAAATATGTTTCCCAACCAACAAAGCGCCTTATGGGCAAGACGCTCTGTATTTCATCAATTTGGACCCGGCATATTAGTGAATGAAGCATTCTTCGATGATATCAACCACCTAAAACCGCTGTTTGGATTTTTATGAGTAAACTAAAAGATTACGCAGAATTAACGAGATTTAATCGCCCTATCGGTTCATTTTTACTGATGTGGCCGACATTGTGGGCATTATGGCTTGCCGCCAACGGCCTGCCTGATTGGCATCTAGTCATCATTTTTGTATTGGGTGTTTTTACCATGCGATCGGCAGGTTGTGTGATAAATGACTACGCCGATAGAAAAGTGGATGGGCATGTAGATCGTACCAAAAACCGCCCTATTCCCTCTGGTCGCGTATCAGAAAAAGAAGCGCTTATTCTCTTTGTCATACTCTCCATTTTGAGTTTTATCTTGGTACTTTTCACCGATATACAAACCATTCTACTCTCGTTTGTCGGCCTAGGGCTTGCTGCTCTGTACCCCTTTATGAAACGATACACCCATCTGCCACAGCTTTTTCTTGGATTGGCTTTTTCTTGGGCCATCCCTATGGCATACAGTGCACAAGGTGGTGATTTAGCCGATCCAGAATTATGGATGCTGTTTGTAGCAAACTGCTTTTGGACTATTGCATACGATACCTATTATGCAATAACAGATCGCCCAGATGACCTCAAAATTGGAGTGAAATCTACTGCTATATTATTTGCAGAATATGACTTGTTCGTCATTCTTTGTTTGCAAGGGTTAACACTGTCATTGTTGACATGGATTGGCTTACTCGCAGGACTAAGTTGGCCCTATTTTGTGTCCTTGTTCGTTTGTGTAGGACTCTTTTACTTGCAGTTTAAACAAGCAAAAAATCGCGATCGACAAGCCTGTTTTCGATCGTTTTTAGACAATAACCGCGTTGGTTACTGTATTTTCATCGGCCTAGCAGCAAACTATTTTTTGTAATATATGGCAAAGTTGTGACATTTTAACCAAACTGTCACATTAGGCCGCTTTAATGAAACCGTTCCTGAGATGAGGATAAATCCTGTGACCGGTAAAAAAGTATTAATTATTGATGATGAGTCGTCTATACGCGAAATGATCGCTATAGCGCTCGAAATGGCGGGCTACGAATATTTAGAAGCTGAAAACATTCAGCAAGCCCATGAAATCATTGTCGACCATCGACCAGATCTTATTCTAGTCGATTGGATGATGCCTGGTGGTAGCGGTATTGAACTGACTCGCCGACTCAAAAAAGACAGCACAACCGCCGAAATTCCGGTCATAATGCTGACTGCAAAAAGTGAAGAAGACAATAAAATCCAAGGTCTCGAAGTGGGCGCGGATGACTACATCACCAAGCCTTTCTCTCCACGTGAGCTGGTTGCGCGACTCAAAGCCGTATTACGACGAGCAACACCTCAAGGCGTTGACGAGCCTATCGAAATAGAAGGCTTGATCCTTGATCCGATCAGCCAGCGAGTCACTATTGGCGCTCGCCCATTAGAAATGGGGCCAACAGAGTATCGCTTGTTAAAATTTTTGATGACCCACCAAGAACGTGCTTATTCAAGAGCTCAGCTGTTGGACCAAGTATGGGGTGGAAATGTCTACGTTGAAGAGCGTACGGTTGATGTTCATATACGTCGCTTACGCAAAGCCATTGGTAGCTCCCACGATTCCCTGATACAAACAGTACGAGGTACTGGCTACCGCTTCTCAGCAAAAAGGCCCCTATGAAAACGATTTGGCGAAACTCTATTATTACTTGGTTAGCGGGTCTCGCTGCCTGCATTGTAATAGGCCTTATTATTGAGCAATTATTAGGTGTTTTACTGCTGTACGTATTGGGGTCTTTATACTGGCAGCTGTATCAGCTGTATCAATTTCATTATTGGTTACGCCATTCTGGTCGCGCAGCGCCACCAGAAGCCAGCGGCATTTGGGGCGAAGTCTTTGATGCCGTCTATCGTCTGCATAAGAAACAACGTAAGTCCAAGCGTCGGATGCGCCAAGCACTAACGCGAATAGAAAGCTCCACGACCGCCTTAAAAGAAGGCGTTATCATGGCTGACAACCAAGGTAATTTAGAGTGGTGGAATAACTCTGCAGCACACTTTCTTGGCCTAATGCGCCCTGTTGATCGCGGCCAAGTGATCACTAATATTGTTCGTAGTCCTGAGTTTTTCCGTTATTTCAGTCAAAAGCGATTTGGCGAACCCTTGATTATCAAATCGCCAGCGAAAGACGGCGTCTATTTGGAAATTCAAACCACCTTGTACGATAAGAACGATCACCTGATTTTTGTACGTGACGTGACCCGCTTACATTTGCTGGAGCAAATGCGCAAAGACTTTGTTGCCAACGCCTCCCATGAATTAAAAACGCCGCTCACCGTCATAAAAGGCTATTTAGAAACGCTCGACATGTTTAAAGACAGTCTGCCGAAAAGCATGCAAAAAGGCATTGTGAATATGTCTGAGCAATCTGAGCGGATGGAGCAACTCATTGAGGATCTATTGCTGCTGTCTCGTTTAGAAAGTGACGACAAGCGCGAGGAAAACCAGTGGCACAGGGTCTCAGACTTCGTACAATCCGTTACCAACGCCACAGAAGCTATCTTGAATGACAAGCATAGGCTGATAGTCAATATTCCTGAGGAAGCCCGTCTGTACGGCTCCTATAAAGAGCTATACAGTGTCTTCTCAAATCTTATCGTCAATGCCATTAAATATTCACCGGATGGCGGCGACATCACGATTAAGTGGGAATCGAGCGAATTCAACGGCGTTTTTTCAGTCAAAGACTCGGGGCTGGGAATTGACCCAAGATACATTCCACGCTTAACGGAGCGTTTTTTCAGAGTGGATAAGGGACGAGGATCAAAAACAGGCGGTACTGGTCTTGGATTGGCAATCGTCAAGCATGTTTTATTACACCATGACGCCAAACTGCAAATACGCAGTGAGCCCGGCCAAGGAAGTACTTTTTCCTGTCATTTTCCCGCCAGTAGAACACGCACAGACAACATTCCAGCCATCACATCGCACAATGAAATGCCTTCAAATATTCAAGAATAAAATATAACCCCCTCCCAGCCTCCCCCTTATCAGGGGGAGGGGCAATGTACTGTACAGACTAGTTCATTCAACTTAATCAGGGGGAGGGGCAATCTGCAGACTTGTTCATTCAACTTAATCAGGGGGAGGAGCAATCTACAGACTTGTTTCTTCAACTTATCAGGGGGAGGAGCAACCTGCAGACTTGTTCATTCAACTTATCAGGGGGAGGGGCAATGTACTGTACAGACTAGTTCATTCAACTTAATCAGGGGGAGGGGCAATCTACAGACTTGTTTCTTCAGGTTATCAAAGGAAGGCATAACGTACAGACATGTCCCCTCCCCTTATTAAGAGGAGGGACGGGGTTATAAGCTGTCGAATAACTGCTTTATAAACGTTTCTTTCTCGCTGTCTTGATCAATCAAACTCAATATCACAGTCAAAAACGTGGAGTCGTGTTTTTTCTCGCTCGTCGCAACCGATTGAATGTAGTAGTTAAGTCTATTTACCTTACCGTCAAACTCCAAGTCTAATACCGCTTGCCCCAGTACCTGTGGTACCACATCGTCGCTTTTAATGAACATGGTCGCTTCGGTCTTGCTAAACTGGACAATCATGCAACGAAACTGTTTGGCCTCAAATCGTACCAAGGTCGGGATTTTGACATCTTTCACAGAAGCGACAGGAACATCAGGGTTTATAAACTTCGTCGCTTGCACTGGCGTGGATTTTCCCGCCCCCATCAATACATCCAACGACGCAGAGCTAACGCCGCCAGGCGCATTGGATTCACGAGGTTTTTGTGACGATAATTTGCCATCAATTTTATGCTTCTTCGCAGCAGATACCACTTTATTGATCAGTTGCTCGCTCGAAAATGGCTTACCTAGATAATCCGTCACACCAGACTGAACCGCTTCCACCACGTGGCTTTTATCGCCCCGGCTGGTAATCATCACAAAAGGGACGTCTTCTTTTTTATATTTTGGCTGCTCTCGACACCACTTAAGCAATTCAACGCCCGTTACTTCAGGCATTTCCCAGTCGCACAACACCATATCAAACTGTACTTTCGTCAGCATTTGCTGAGCTTTACGACCGTTCACCGCTTCTTCGATTTCAACCGCCGGAAACTGCTTACGCAAAGTTCGTCGAATCAAGTCACGTGTAAAAGAGGCATCATCTACTACCAAAATTTTTAACGACATTAAAAAGTACCATCAGTGCGATCTAACAAAGCGGAAAAATCACCATGCTCTGACCGGAAAACCGAAATCCACAACAATGTGGCTGCCACAACAGCAATCGGCATAACAAATAAATTGAAGAACGGAATCGTCAGGCCAACCATTACTATTGCGCCAAACGTCCAACATAACAAAGGCTTAGAGCGTAGTGCCATTCTCATATCATGAAATTTAACCTTATTATTATCAAAGGCATAATCCATATATTGAAGCGACAACATCCAAGCTGAAAACAATAATAACAACACAGGCGCAATAACATTAACAAGCGGAATAAAAGACAGCAAAAGCAATAAAATAAAACGGGGTAAAAAATACAGTATTTTTTGACATTCTCTTTGCAAACTACGCCCAATAATGGCCATGATAACACTGGTGCTTAAGCTTTCATCAAAGACTTTTCCTGTTTCTTTTTCTTCTACTTTTTCTGCCAAAAATGCCATAAAAGGCGCGGCTAAAATATTAACGCCTACAGAAAAACTATAAAACAAAAGCACACTAATAATAGCGGCGAAAATCAGATAAAACAGCCAATTCAAAAAAGAAATCCATTCAGGTAAATACCCCATTGCAGAATCCATTAGCGTTTGGAAATAGCTAAAGGCGACCATGTACAACAGACCCACTAATATAAAGTTTGCCAATAAAGGCGCCAATATAAACAACCTTAACTCTTTCGATAAGACCAAGGGGAACGCTCTTAAAAAAGCCCCAGCGGCTTTAAATGGGTGTGTTATCACGATGTCGTATTACCTTTTTTCTAATTTATAGTAAGAACCAAAGAATATCATGAGGTCTTTCACGGCTCCACAACGCCTTTCCAATTAAAGGAGTCAATCATCCGAATCAATAGTATTTTCAAGCCTTATAAACATAAGAAGTCATTTTTTATCATACGCTTATGAACCTTTCCTTTATCAGACGCATAACCTGATACGCAATTTCGATTGTGACCTTTAGTGAATTGGGGAACTATGAAAATGTCAGACGAATAAAGAATTGTGCAGATAACGCTTTTATATATAAAAAAGTGCACACCCAAAATATCTAACAAAGGGACATTATAAAAATGAAAAAAACATTGCTCGCCAGTGCCATCATAGCCACGTCATTTATTGCTCTGCAAGCCCAAGCTGCCAACGTGCCAGCCGGTGTAGAATTAGCCGCAAAACAAGAACTCGTTCGTGGTGGTGGCGCAGAACCCGCAACACTCGATCCGCAAAAAATGGAAGGCACGCCGGGTTCTATTCGCGCAAAAGACCTTTTCGAAGGTTTGTATAACCAAGATGGCAATGGCAACCAAATCCCAGGTGTGGCAACAAGCTACGACGTCAACGACAACAACACGCAATACACATTCCATCTGCGCAAAGACGCAAAATGGTCTAACGGCGACCCTGTCACTGCCGAAGACTTTGTTTACGCTTTCACCCGCGCTGTCGACCCCGCTCTTGCTTCACCATACGCATGGTTCATGGAAATCCCATCCATTGTTAACGCCACTAAGATTATTGCCGGTGAAGCAAAACCATCAACGCTGGGAGTTAAAGCCCTAGACGCTTATACATTCCAAGTGACACTTGAGCGCCCTGTGCCTTATTTTGTCAAAATGACCTCTCACCAAACCATGTTTCCAGTGCCGAAAAAAGTGGTTGAGAAATGGGGCGATGATTGGACAAAACCTGAACACATGGTGTCTAACGGCGCGTACAAAATGGACCAATGGATCGTCAACGAAAAAATGGTATTCACCCGCAATGCCAACTATTGGAACGATGCCAAAACCATCATCAACAAAGTCACCTATTTACCGATTGAATCCCCGAACGCCGAGCTAAAACGCTTTCAATCAGGCCAAATGGATCTGAGTTATGAGATACCAAATGACCACTTCAAACAACTTATGCGCGATATACCAGACGAAGTTGTTGTCACGCCAAAATTGGGCACCTACTACTACCAGTACAACATCACCAAAGCGCCATACAACGACGTTCGTGTTCGTAAAGCCTTGTCTTACGCCATTGACCGTGACGTGATCACCAAGTTTGTCACCGGTACAGGTGAACTCCCTGCGTATTCATTCACGCCAGAAGTAGTAAACGACTTTTCACCCGCAACGCCAGAATACGCGACATGGACACAGAAAGAACGTAATGAAAAAGCCAAACAATTATTAAAAGAAGCGGGATTCACCTCAAGCAATCCTCTGTCGTTTAGCTTGCTTTACAACACCAATGAAAATCATAAAAAGATTGCCATAGCAATTGCTTCTATGTGGAAAAAAACCTTGGGCGTTAGCGTCACATTGGAAAACCAAGAGTGGAAGACCTATCTAGAAACAAAAAAACATCAGCAATTTGATATAGCGCGTGCAGGTTGGGTTGGTGACTACAACGAAGCCTCTACGATGCTAGATCTTCTCACCACGACTCATGGTAATAACGACGGCAAATACAGCAACACGAAATACGACAAGCTACTGCACGATGCTCGTACCATGCAGCACCCTGCAGCGAACTACAACAAAGCCGAAGAAATCGCGATTGAAGAAGATATGGCGGTCGCACCTATTTACCAATATACCGAAAAGCGTTTAGTGAAAAGCTACTTAGGTGGCTACATGCCTAACCCAGAAGACAACGTATACGTGCGTGATATGTACATTATCAAACACTAACGTTCTGCTTTATACATTGAGTTTTTTCAAGATGAAAAGCCGTTGTTGAAAGCCATGCCCAGCGACACGTCGTCGCTGGGCATCTCTTGAACTCCCACAGGTTCCTAGTATTAGCCGCCGAACAGCGTGTCTAATCCGGTAATTTTTATGTTTACATTTATTTCAAAACGCATTTTAGAAGCCATTCCAACCTTGTTAATTTTGATCACGGTTTCTTTTTTCTTAATGCACTCTGCACCAGGAAGCCCGTTTTCTAGCGAGCGCACCTTGCCACCTGAAGTGCTAGCAAACATTAATGCAAAATATCACTTAGATGAACCGGTGATTAACCAGTACTTTTACTATCTAGGCGGTTTACTACAAGGGGATTTAGGTCCGTCTTTTCGCTATAAAGATTTCACCATTAACGAACTGATTGCGCAGAGCTTTCCTGTCTCTGCTGAAATTGGTATTTGGTCTTTTCTTATCGCGCTTATTATTGGTGTGGGTTGCGGTATTGTCGCCGCACTGCGCCAGAACTCGTGGTTGGATTACAGTGTCATGGGCTTTGCCAATCTCGGAATTGTGTTGCCAAATTTTGTTTTAGCACCTTTGTGTATCCTATTTTTCTCCATTTACAATCATTGGCTTCCACCGGGTGGTTGGAACGGCGGCGCCTGGCCTTATTTGGTTATGCCAGTGATTGCCATGTCCACCAGCTATATTGCACAAATCGCCCGCATCACTCGCGGCAGCATGATTGAAACCATGCACTCCAATTTTATCCGTACCGCACGGGCAAAAGGCTTGCCGAAATATCGAATTATTCTCCAGCATGCATTGCGTCCCGCCATGTTGCCCGTCATTTCTTATCTTGGGCCTGCGTTTGTCGGCATTGTGACAGGGTCGGTGATTGTCGATGTGTATTTTGGTACTGGCGGTATTGGTCAGCATTTCATTAATGGCGCATTAAATCGCGACTATTCCATGGTCATGGGGGTCACCATTTTGGTTGGCACACTCACGATTATTTTCAATGCCATCGTTGATGTTTTATACGCTGTTATTGACCCGAAAATTCGCTACTAAGGCCTCGTTATTATGATGACTACAAAAGACAAAATTCAGGCCGTCGAACAGTTCGCCGAAAAAGTGGTGGACGTCGAAGGTCGCAGTTTATGGCAAGACGCTCGTCGTCGCTTTTTTTCTAACCACGCCGCGGTGATCAGCTTAGTTATGCTCTCTTTGATTGCAGCCATTGCCCTATTGGCGCCATTATTTAGCCAATGGCATTACGAAGACATCGATTGGGAAGCGCTCTCCGATATTTCGGTATTGGGGCGCCCAAACATAGAAAATGGCCACTATTTTGGAACAGACACCTTGGGGCGCGATATCTTTGTGCGCACCATGCAAGGCGGCCAAATCTCCCTCTTAGTTGGCATCATGGGCAGCGCCGTGGCCATTGTTATTGGTACGCTTTACGGTGCCACGTCTGGTTACATTGGCGGACGTATCGACAGCGTTATGATGCGTTTTCTAGAGATCCTAAATTCTTTTCCTTTCATGTTTTTTGTGATCATTTTGATGACTTTATTTGGTCGTCATATCTTTTTAATTTTTGTCGCCATCGGCGCGATCTCTTGGCTCGACATGGCGCGGATCGTTCGTGGACAAACCCTAAGCTTGAAAAACAAAGAATACATAGAGGCCGCTTACGCCTGTGGCGTGTCGACGCCGAAAATCATTTTGCGTCACATTGTGCCAAATGTGCTCGGGATTGTGGTGGTTTACGCCACGCTGCTAGTACCAAACATGATCTTGCTGGAATCTTTCATCAGCTTCTTAGGCTTAGGGGTTCAAGAACCTATGACCAGCTGGGGCGCATTGATTTCTGAAGGCGCTCAGAATATGGAAATTGCCATCTGGCAATTGGCTTGGCCGCTCGGTTTCTTAGTCGTCACCTTGTTTTGTTTTAACTTCCTCGGCGATGGCTTACGCGATGCGCTTGATCCAAAAGACCGCTAAGGAGATCTTATGAGCGCATTACAGACAAAAAATTTATTAGAGGTCACTAACTTGCGCGTGAAATTCAAAACGCCGGATGGTTTTGTGACGGCTGTGAATGACTTAAATTTCACCTTAGCGCAAGGCGAAACACTCGGCATTGTTGGCGAATCTGGTTCAGGAAAAAGCCAAACCGCCTTTGCCCTAATGGGGCTACTGGCAGGCAATGGCGTCATCGAAGGAGAAGCGCGCTTTAACCAGCAAAACATTCTCACCCTGAATGAAAAAGCCATGAACCGAATTCGTTCTAAAGAAATTGCGATGATCTTCCAGGACCCAATGACGTCATTGAATCCTTATATGAAAGTCGGCAAGCAGCTGATGGAAGTGCTGACATTGCACAAAGGCATGAGTAAAGCGGAAGCGTTTGAAGCTTCTGTAAAGATGCTCGACGCCGTTAAAATGCCCGAAGCACGCAAACGTATGAACATGTACCCACACGAGTTTTCCGGCGGCATGAGGCAGCGTGTGATGATCGCCATGGCGTTGTTGTGCCAACCAAAGCTGCTGATTGCCGATGAGCCAACCACGGCGCTCGACGTCACCGTGCAAGCGCAGATTTTAACTTTGCTGAACGAATTAAAAGACGACTTCAATACGTCCATTATCATGATCACTCATGATCTGGGTGTGGTCGCAGGATTATGCGACAAAGTATTGGTGATGTACGCTGGGCAAACCATGGAATACGGTACCGCAGAAGACGTATTTTATCGTCCAACACACCCTTATACGCAAGGTCTGCTAAAAGCCATTCCGCGCCTAGATGCCGATGACGAGATGCTGTCTACCATTGCGGGGAATCCACCTAACTTATTGCATTTACCACCAGGCTGCCCGTTCCACGCGCGCTGTGAGTTTGCCAAAGATCGCTGCTTAGAAAGTATGCCAATCTTGCAAGAATTTGCACCGGGTCAGCTACGTGCTTGTCATAAATCCCTTGATGGGTGGGTTGCCTAATGAACATCTCAGATAACACGTTAATGGAAGTGAATAACTTAAAAGTCCACTTCAATATTAAATCCGATAACGCGTGGCCGTGGGAAAAAGGCCAAGCGTTAAAAGCCGTCGACGGCATTGATCTCACCATTTACGAAGGCGAAACGCTCGGCGTCGTGGGCGAGTCTGGTTGTGGTAAATCGACTCTCGCTCGCGCTTTGTTACGACTTGTGCCCATTACGGAAGGTAATGTGGTGTGGCTTGGCCAAGATCTAACGAGTCTCGATAAAAAACAAATGCGCAGCAAGCGACAAGAACTGCAAATGATCTTTCAAGATCCTCTAGCGTCGCTTGATCCTCGTATGACGGTGGGTGACATTATCGCCGAACCGCTCAATACCTTTAAACCCGAGCTTTCAAAAAACGAGGTGAAAGCGGAGGTTCGTAAGATTATGGATCGCGTAGGCTTGTTACCCAATGTAATTAACCGCTACCCACATGAGTTCTCAGGTGGCCAATGCCAACGTATCGGCATTGCACGTGCCTTGATTCTGAAACCTAAATTAGTCGTGTGCGACGAGCCCGTGTCTGCTTTGGATGTATCGATCCAAGCTCAAGTGGTCAATTTACTAAAAGAGCTACAAGCGGAAATGGGCTTGTCTTTGGTGTTTATCGCCCATGATTTAAGTGTGGTAAAACACATTTCAGATCGCGTTTTGGTGATGTACCTAGGCAATGCAGTCGAGTTAGCCAGCAAACGAGCACTATATGATAATCCCCAGCATCCATACACCAAAGCATTGCTGTCAGCGGTGCCAGTACCCGATCCAAAAGTAGAACGCGGTAAAAAAATTCAGTTATTAACGGGGGATTTACCTTCTCCGATCAGCCCGCCTTCGGGTTGTGTCTTTCGTACTCGTTGCCCGCATGCAAACGAAGGCTGTGCGCAACAAAAGCCGCTCTTGCAAGTGCTGTCCAAAGAACATCAAGTCGCCTGTTCGCGTTTAGCTGAAATCACATGACAGGAAAGTAAATGCGATCAAGACATAAAAAGCCGCTTTGACGTTATTTGAAGCGGCTTTTTTGTATTTCGAATACGATGTTATTTCATATCTGCCTAGTATTAACGACAAAAGCCCGCTATTTTTGTCTATCATGTGAAAAACCTTTTATTAAACTGCGTTAAGGTCCTCATCTATGCGTCCACTCTCTCTTCTTGTATTGCTTTTCTTCGGTCTTAGTTCTATTACGTCTTATGCCTTAGAAAAACCGAAAAGCAGAGTGATGCTAACGGTATCGGGGGCAATCAAAACGACCAATTCAGAACAGTATGCAACGTTTGATATGGCCATGTTACAAGCATTACCCCAGCATGTGATCACCACCCACAATCCGTGGACAAAAGGCATACATACCTATCAAGGTTTTTCCGCCGTCGACCTATTAAAACACTTAGAAAGCCAAGGCACTCTTTTGAAAGTCACTGCGCTCAATGAGTACATGACGGAAATCCCACTCAGCGATTTTATAGAAAATGGGGCTATTTTTGCCACGCATCAAGACGGTAAGCCGATGAGCGTTAGAAATCTTGGTCCCATTATGATGATCTATCCGTTTGATGAACGTGAAGAGCTGAAATCTGAAGTGTTTTACGGTCGCTCAATCTGGCAAATAGACCGCATCAAATTGATTGCTTTAGCGGAGTAAAACAATGCGCTTATTCAAAGAAAGTGCTTGGCAATCAAAATTCAAACAATCGGTTCTTTACGGCTTTATCGCTTTTATCATTACTATTTCTATCGCTGTGTTTGGCATCATTACTTACACCAGTGACAGTTCAAAAGATAACAGCCGTCGCATTTTTGAAAGCTCTTTATGGAATGCCCTGCAACTTCAAGTGCAGTCTTATCGTTTTCTCAACTACTTAATTGCATTAGACGAAAACGACTACCCTCTTAACGGTAACGCTTTCTTTGAATATGACTTGTTAATGAGTCGGGTCGATCTATTAAGAGAGGGCGCGGTAGGATCACTTATCCGCACTTTTGAGGGGGGGCGCACAATAAGACTACTGAACATCATTAACGGCGAACTGGAATTACTCAGTTTCAATTTGTCCAAAATGGAAAGCGGCGACGCCTCTTATCTCCCAAATTTAATTGATCGCGTTCAACGTATTGAAGGTCAAATTAATGAGTTTGTCACTCTAGTCAACAAAGGCAGCAATGAATACATCACGACGGAGCATCAAATACTTCAAAAGAATTTAAACTACATTCAGCTTTTATCCATGGCGCTTTTAGTGTGCTTATTGCTCTTTTGTTTTTTTACCATAAAGGGACTATCTGAACTAAGAAGGGTCTTTAGACACAATAAAAACCTCACACTGGGCATACAGACCATTCATGAAGACAAAGCCAAAATGTTGTCCTTTATCAACCAAGAAATACGCTTCCCCGTTAATGTCATTATGGGTGTCGCTAATACATTAAATAACCCAACCTCAAAAAATGATACAAAAGCCCTTTCGAAGCATATTGAAGAATCGGGGCATCAGCTGCTTCACACCATAGAAATGCTGTCTGATTTAGCGCTTATTGACGCAAAAAAACTAACACTAGCCCCAACCACTGAATACCTACCCAGTATCATCGAAGATTGTCTTACTATTTTTGAATCTCAGATGGCTCGAAAAGGCCTACAGGGTGTTATCTACATAGACCCTCTTCTGCCTAAGCTCATCCACTTAGATTTTATTCGCACCAAAGAAATCATCACGGCCTTACTGCAAAATGCCATCGCGCATACACCGTCCGGCAGCATCAGTCTACAAATCAGGCCATCCGCATTAAGTGCGCCTAAAATATCGCTCCCAACTGGCATGAAAGAAGCGTCTGTGCTGCAAATCGCCCTTCGAGACACAGGCCATGGCATGCCAAGTGATTTACAACAGAATTTAAGAATCAACCCCGCTTTACCCATGCAGCAAGAAGGACCTCTGCCCAGCAAGGTAGGGTTAAGTTTGGCGCTGTGTCATAAATTAGTTTACTTGATGCAAGGTGAAATGCATTTCTCCAGCGCGCCACAAAAAGGCTGTGAGTTCTGGATTGATATTCCATTCTATGTGCCGAACGCCAGCCTAACAGCACAAAAAACCACTTTCTGTTGTCCAAATAAAACACACGCCTTACTCATAGAAACCGATGCACACCTCGCCAAAGTGATCAGTTTACAGCTGGCAACGTTTAATATTGATGTCACCTTTTCAAAGGATGGCAGTTTTCAAGAACACAAAGACTTTGATCTTGTCATCATAGGCAACACACCAAAATTCGAACGAGAAGCCAACGACGCAATCGTGCAACGACAAGCAAAAGCCTGTCCGATATTCAGTTATCATCCTCAGGCTATTAACACCCCAGAATACTCAATCATAGCGTTGCATTTCCCATTAACACAAAGCCAACTAGAGCCACTTATTGCGCGTGTGTTTACTCATCAAAACAGATCGTCAGAGGCCAATAATCATGATTGATCACGCACAGCTGGACACGCTCACCCAGCTATTAGGCAAAGACGCCATCAATCAAATACGCTTGGAATATGTTCAAGACAGTCGCCAAAAAATGACGCTGTTATTAGACGCTTGGAAGGAAAGAAACTATCAAGAAGTGCAGAACGTGAGCCATTCGCTCAAATCCTCCAGCTTAAATATGGCGATGTTAGTGTTTGCCAAGCAATGTCAGCTGATCGAAACATTTGCCTCGCAACACAATGAACAGGAAATACAAGCCATCATAGATGACCTGTTTGCCCTGCATAAAATCTCATTAAAAGCATTGGCGGCGTACTTTTCATAACGCGTTTATAGTGACCAAGTGACGTCTGTGGCCTTGATAAACGTCGCCACAAAGGATGCAATTCCTGCTTGATCGATCTCAGAAAATCGACCTACTTTTGGGCTGTCCATATCAAAAACAGCCACCAGCTTACCGTCTACAACAACCGGAACCACCAATTCAGAAGCCGACACAGCATCACACGCAATATGCCCATCAAATGCATGTACATCGTCGATGCGCTGAACCTGTAATGTTTGAGCGGCTTTACCACACACTCCACGACCGAATGGAATTCGCGTACAGGCCACTTTTCCCACATAAGGTCCCAGCACCAACTCTTCGTTACGAGCAAAATAGAAGCCAGACCAATTCAGATCAGCAATCGTCTGCATGACAAAGGCAGAAAACTGCGCCGCATTGCAGATAAGGTCTCGTTCTCCACTTAACAGCGCCGTTAGCTGAGCATTGAGCTCTTGATAAGAAATCTCAAGGGAGGCGGTTGAATCAACTTTTATGGTAAACATCGCATTTTGCACCAGATAAAACGAAAGTCTCATAATAGCAAAGTCCGCATCTGAGCCAACGACTAAACACGGTGAATAATAGAAAAACAAAGAAAAAGAGAAAAAGAAAATCACAGCGCTAAAAAGGTACAAAAAAGCCATCGCCCCCTTGGCTCACTTTTAGTAAGACACAAGAGAGCGATGGCTCATACTTTCAGCAACAAAATAACTGGGCGTATTATCTGCCTTTTATTTCATTAGCAAGGTCATTCGCATGAATGTGACGAACATCGATGCCTTTGACCATAAAGATCAAATGCTGACAAGCATAACGCGCATGATCACCAATACGTTCAAGCGCGCGAAGCACCCAAATAACGTTAATTACGCGCGAAATACTGCGTGGATCTTCCATCATGTACGTCACTAACGAGCGCATTGCCGTATTGTATTCTTGGTCTACAAGATGATCTTGTTTGGCCACTTTAATGGCCGCATCAATATCAAGACGAGCATAGGCATCCAAGGTGTCATGGATCATACGTGACACCATTTGGCCAATTCGGTTGATCTCAACATAACCGCGTGGAGACTCCCCTTCAGACACCAAGTTTAACGTAAGATTGGCTATCTTCTTTGCTTCATCCCCAATACGCTCTAACTCACTCACCGCTTTGCTGATGGACAAAACCATGCGCAAGTCAGACGCGGCAGGTTGACGTTTCGCTAGTATTCGTCGGCACTCTTCATCAATCAAACCGTCTAATTGATTCACTGTCAGGTCTTTATCTTTCACTTCTTCGGCTAAAGAACCATTGCCGTCGAGCAAGGCTTGAACCGCATACTGTACCTGCGTTTCAACGACGCCACCCATGGTCAAAAAGTGTTGGCGTAGCATTTCAAGCTCATTATTAAACTGCTTAGAAATATGATCCGTTGTTAACTCTTTCATAATACGTCCTCCGCCTAGCCGTAGCGACCCGTGATGTAATCTTCTGTTTGTTGCTTGCTTGGATTCGTAAACAAAGAATTGGTATCACCAAACTCGATCAAATCCCCCATGTACATAAACGCCGTATAATCAGATACGCGCGCCGCCTGCTGCATATTGTGAGTCACAATCGCAATGGTGAACTCGTTCTTCAACTCATGAATCAATTCTTCAATCTTCAAGGTTGAAATAGGGTCCAATGCCGACGCAGGCTCATCCAACAACAATACTTCAGGTTTTACCGCAACTGTGCGCGCAATCACCAAACGCTGCTGCTGACCACCAGACATACCCAACGCACTTTCATGCAAACGATCTTTTACTTCGTCCCACAACGCGGCAGAACGTAAGGCCCATTCAACGGTTTCGTCTAAAAGACGTTTTTTATTAATGCCTTGAATGCGCAAGCCGTAAGCGACGTTCTCGTAAATGCTTTTTGGGAACGGGTTGGGCTTTTGAAACACCATACCAACACGACGACGTAGCTCTGCCACATCGGTGCCTTTGGCATAAATGTTTTGGTCACGTAGATTGATTTCACCCGTAATACGGCAACCATCGACCAAATCATTCATGCGGTTAAAACAGCGCAATAAAGTCGATTTACCACAACCGGACGGTCCGATAAATGCTGTTACTTTTTTCTCAGGGATAATCATATTTACCCCTTTTAGCGCTTCTTTTTCACCGTAATAAAGGTGCAAATCATTCACCGCTAGGCAAACAGTTTCATTCTCAATGCGCAATGCCTGTTGGCTGCGCTGCAATGCTGAAATATCGATAGAGTGTGTTTTTACGTCGCTCATACTGTTCTCTTCTTAAAGTAATCTCTACTTAGCCGCTTACATTTCAAGCGATTTGTATTTTTCACGTAAATGGTTACGAATCGTTACTGCTGATAGGTTAAGCAAAGCAATAACAATCACGAGCAATAAGGCCGTTGCGTACACAAGAGGTCGTGCCGCTTCCACATTCGGAC
>CAXBGJ010000042.1:0-19250 GCA_963975045.1 uncultured Marinomonas sp.
ACAGCCAGCTTCGCTGGTTGTCCATCGGACTCTTCATATTGATTGCGACCTTGAGCGTCGTGCCTAGTTTGCGTTTGTTGGTGGAAGCGCTAAGTCATGTTACGTTTTCGGCGTCATCGCCTTTGGCAGAAGTATTACGCAGTGAGCGCACTTGGGTTGCCTTGAGAAACAGTTTTTATACGTCTGGTTTAGGCACCTTGATTGCGGTTATTCTGGGTTGTGGTTTTGGCTTTATTGTCACCTTGACGAACATTCGTGGTCGCGCAATTTGGGTGTTCTGTTTCATGTTGCCGATGATGATTCCACCCCAAGTGACGGCGTTGAGTTGGTTGCAACTGTTTGGTCCTGCGAGCCCTATTTTAAACACCTTAGGCATTGCACCAGCGTTAGGCAGCCCACAGCCGATGTATTCAGCAGAAGGCATTGCCTTGTTGTTGGGCATCCAAAGTGCGCCCTTGGTGTATCTCGCGCTTCGAACGCAACTCATTGCATTACCGCAAGACTTAATGGAAGCCGCACAGCTGGCGAAAGCGTCTCAGTGTCGAGTTTGGTTCGACATCATAGTGCCGCTGTGTCGCAGTGCGATTATCGCGGGCGCCGCATTGGCATTTGTTTCGTCGCTGGGTAATTTTGGTATTCCTGCGATGCTGGGTATTCCTGCCGGTTACATTGTTTTACCCACTTTGATTTATCAGCAAATGGCGGGATTCGGTAACGATATGCTGAGCCAAGTGGCTGGGCTGTCGATGATCATCGCCTTATTGGTTTTGGCGGGCATGTTGTTACAGCAATGGTTACAGCAACGTAGCCGTTATGCCTTACTGGGCCACACGGCGCAGTCGATTTCATTTCGATTACAGCGCTGGCGTTTGCCGCTGGAAGTGTTGTTGGCCTTGGTACTTTGTTTTATTTTAGTCGCGCCTTTGTTTGCCTTGGTAGTCAGTTCATTGGTGCCCGCTTTGGGCATGCCTCTCACCACTGATACCATTACCTTTTCTGCGTTTTACGAGATGATCAGCCGCCAAGGCGTTACTTCAAGAGCGTTTGAAAACAGTGTGTTCTTGGCCTTCTCCTGTGCTTTGGTGCTGATGTTGGTGTCCTTACCTTTGGGTTATTTGTTGATGCGCTTGCCAATGCGCACCAGAGCCGTGATTGCCAGTTTGATCGAAGTGCCTTACGCCATTCCCGGTATTGTCTTGGCGATTGCCTTTATTCTGTTGTTTGCCAAACCCTTGCCGTTTATCCAAGTGAGCCTTTACGGCACCTTGGGCATTATCTTTTTGGCGTACCTTTCTTGCTTTTTGAGTGTGTGCTTGAAGCCAGTGTTAAGTGCCATGTCTCAGTTAGATCCTGCGTTAGAAGAAGCGGCGCAACTGGCGGGCGCACGGCCGCTGAAACGCTTAATCGATATTATTTTACCTCTCACCGCCCCCGCCTTTTTTGCGGGTGGATTATTGGTGTTTCTCATCTCGATTAATGAGCTGACGGTGTCGGCTTTGTTGTGGAGCGCAGGAAACGAAACCTTAGGTGTCCTTATTTTTAACCTAGATGAAAGTGGTGACAGCGTACTGGCTTCTGCCATTGCCGTACTGGTGGTGTTGCTGGTCGCAGGGTTGATGAGCCTATTGAGCTTGTTTGCTTCGCGTCTGCCGAAAGGAGTGATTCCATGGCACGATTAATATTAGACAACCTACATAAATCTTTTCATGGCGATCCCGTTGTTAAAGGCTTGAGTTTGACCATTGAGCCGGGGGAGTTTGTCGCGCTGCTTGGTCCGAGCGGCTGTGGTAAATCGACGATTTTAAGAATGCTAGCGGGATTTGAACCCGTTTCAGATGGACAAATTATCCACGGTACGGACTGTCTTTCGAGCCCAAAGCGACATGTTCCCACCGAAGATAGAAACTTCGGCATGGTTTTTCAATCCTACGCACTGTGGCCGCACATGAGCGTAAAAGACAATGTTGGCTATCCGCTTAAGGTACAAAAAATCCCTGCCGCCGAGCGTAACAGACGCATTCAAGAAGCCTTGGAAATCGTTCAGCTTGAAGACTATGCCGATCGATTGCCTGCGCAGCTTAGCGGCGGACAGCGTCAGCGTGTGGCACTGGCGCGAAGTTTGGTAACCGAACCGGATGTGGTGTTGTTTGACGAGCCACTGGCGAACTTAGATCGTCATTTACGTGCCACCATGGAAGAAACCTTTCGAGCGTTTCACCAACGCACCGGAGCGACCATCGTTTATGTGACTCATGATCAATCCGAAGCCATGTCGTTGGCGGATCACATCGCGGTATTAAACAAAGGCCAACTGGTGCAATGGGGAACACCGCAAGAACTGTACGCCACGCCGAAGAACACTTGGCTGGCGAACTTTATTGGCCGAGGTTCGGTACTGAGCGTGGAAGCGATTGCGCCACAGCAATACATTAATAGCGCCGATTTACATGGTTTGATTGATGGTTATGCGCCACAAAAAATCACCAGTAATGTCTTGGTTCGACCGCAAGATATTGCGTTTGTCGAGGCGAGCGCCGATGTGGCGAGTTCAAAACCGCTTGCGGTGACCGTGCGCCACTGTATTTTCCGTGGCGAGCGTTACGACATCGAGTTAATACTCAACAATGGGCAGACGTTATTGGCTTACAGCGATGTGCCGATGACACTTGAAAGCGTGCATCATGTGCGTCTTGGGCAAGCTTGGTCGCTTGAGAGTGAATCATGAAGGTCTGCGTTGAGATTCTCAGTGGCGCAGGTCGAAAAACGGCGGCGGCGATTTTGGTCACTTATCAAGCGTCACCTCAGGCCCGAACGCTGCGTTTTTTGCTCGATGCTGGTGGTGCATTGGAAGCAGGCGAAGCCAAAGGCTGGACGCAACCCGATAATTTGGATGCCATTTTTATTTCCCACGATCACCAAGATCACATGGGCGGATTAGACGACATCGACAGTACTGTACCGGTTTACGCGACCCTGTTGGTGCAGAAACAGCTACCGAGTCATCTGAATCTACAGACCTTGCCGGTTTGCGGTACGACGGTGGTTGAAGGCGTTGACGTCACCACGGGCTCCGCAGGACATTCATTCGGCGGTATTTGGCTGCATCTTAATATTGGGAAAGGGGTGTTTTACAGCGGTGATTTCAGTCTGGAATCCACTTTATACCCTTTCACTATGCCGCCGAAAGCCAGCATCGCCTTGCTCGATGCGTCCTATGGTTTATATGACCATTCGTTAGAGCAATGCAAAAGTGCCTTGGTGAATTTTCTTGGCGATGAACGAGCGTTATTGATGCCGGTACCACAAAGTGGACGCGCCTTAGAAATTGCCTGTTGGCTCACATCCTTTGGCTTTGATGATTGGACTTTAGGCGAAGATTGTTTGTCGCCAGAGTCCGCTTTGGCGGCACCAATAGAGGGTATTTGTACCGAGGTTCGTCCTATCTTAAAACGCATTAAGCGCCAGCCGTTTAACCCAGCTGCCAAGGTGGTGTTATGCGGTGATCCCGATGGCATGAGCGGCGAAGCGGCGGTGTTACTACAGCAGCCCGAGCGTTATTTACCCGTTTATACCGGACATCTCCCTGAACACGCACGACAAGCTGTCAGCGAAGACAAGGCGCATTTTGTCCGTTGGAATGTGCATCCGCGCAAGCGAGATTTAAAGCACCTTGTCGATCATCTAGAGTGCGATGTGTGCTCGCCGCTCTTTCATCACATGAAAGACCTAAAGGAATGGAAAACCGCCCTTGGTTCTAGTGTGACGTCACAGGCAAATATTACACAGACTTATCTTTCACAGACCAAAATTGAGCCACATTATGACGTTAATCCATAAACCCTTCGTGTTCGCGCGCCACGCTCAGAGCACCTTTAATGCGGACTATCTTATCGGTGGTTTTACCGACAGTCCGTTGAGTGAAAAAGGCATTCAACAAGCCCAACAAGCGGCGCCGATTCTGAGCGCTATTGAATGGAGCGCAGTGATTACCAGCTCGTTGCAACGCACACAACAAACCGCGCTTCATGCAGTGCCAGAGCAAACTATAGTGCCCTACGAACAGCTTAAAGAGCGCAATTGGGGCGATTTAGAAGGTTGTCCTATTGAGCAGCAACTCGCCTACGAAATTACGCCGCCCAATGGCGAATCTTGGCAAGACTTTGAAACGCGCGTTATCAGCACGTTAAACACCATTTTAAATGAACATGATTGGCCGTTAATTATCGCGCATTCGGGTGTGTACCGCGTGTTGAACAATGTAATTAATGGCACACCGTATTGCCCTAGAATTGGCAATGTCACCCCGATTTCTTTCGTTCCCAGCCAAGATGAAAACGGTTGGACTATCACCCCTTTTAAAGGAAAATTTTTATGACATCAAACGCCGTTATTGTTGATTTAGATGGCACGCTTGCTGAATTTGATCACACTCAAGTTGCCCATTGGGTATTGGGTGCTGAGAAGCATTGGGACCCATTTTTCGAGCACATGAAGCATGCGCCAGTGATCGAAGATGTATTGCGGCTGGTGACTATTTTAAAGCAACAAGGCCAACATATTTTGATTTGCAGTGGTCGCCCAGAATCCCATAAACAGCATTCGATTGACTGGATTCAAAAACACAATATTCCGTGCGATGGCATTTATCTTCGCCCAGAAGGCGCCGATGCCGTGCCTGATGAAGAAGTGAAAAAAGCCTTGTTAGAGCAAATTCATGTGGATGGGTTTTCGCCTTGGCTGGTGTTAGATGATCGCGATGCGGTGGTACAAGGCTGGCGTAATTTAGGACTGACGTGTTTACAGTGTGCGCCGGGGGACTTTTAAGCGCTGCGTGCGATGGTATTGTTGAAGTGAACCTTTCCTACATTCAAATCGGAAAGGTTCACTTCGTACCATGAAAATTCTATTCCCTACCTTGCTGGTAAATGTGAGTTGATTTGTTAGAACACATGCAAGGTGTGGTTTGTGATTACACTGTAGTTTGTAATTATACTGTGGTTTGTGATTACACTGATTGTGCGCTTTGGTGAGTCATCGTTGTTCTGGAAAATCGTTCCCAATCGCCAGCTTCCATATAGGGCGCGTTGTCTAAAGATTTGTTGTATAGGTAAATCCAGCCTCGGCCATATGGCGAAAAGATACGTTTTCGAATGTACATGGAAGCGTCCAGCGCATTTGGATCGTAACCTTCAAGACGGTCTAATTCTTCTAAAATTTCATCCGATACGTCATACCATTCCACCCTAATCCGACCACCATCGTCATGGGTCGACACAATACCTGGGTAATCGCCTAAATTGTGCATGCGAAAGCCTGTTAACCAGCCAAGACCGATGCGTTTGCATTCCGAAATTAACGTATGATTATTTAAACCTTCGCGAAGTGTTCCATATACAGCGACAATGTTGGTAGGCATGTTGAATTCCATCTTATAGCAATCAAAGTGTACACGATGGACTTGCCGAGAGTGTATTTCAAGCGCTGTAGAGGGAAATTACGTTGCCATGACACATCCTTGATGTATTCATGAAACTAGACACCTTGATGCACGGTTTCGTAAGCAAATCGGTGCATCAGCAGTGCGCTTTTTCATGGTCAAGTAACCAGCGCTTTCGTTCTAATCCGCCTGCGTATCCGGTTAAACTGCCGTCTTTACCAATCACCCGATGACAAGGAATCACAATGGCAATGCGATTCATGCCATTAGCGCGGGCGACGGCTCGAACCGCTTTGGGGTTATTCAAACGCGTGGCCTGTTCTTGATAGCTTGCGGTTTCGCCATAAGGAATCGTGCCAAGCGCTTGCCAGACACCATTTTGAAAGTCGGTGCCTGGCGTTTGAAGCGGCACGGTAAAATCTTGTCGGCTGCCTAAGAAGTATTCCTCTAACTCCTGTTTGAGTTGCTTCGTATGCGCGTTTTCGCCCGCCACAATCGGCGCTTTTAAACGACGCTGTAAGTCTTCAAATTCGGTTTCTAACATGCGTCGATCAACAAATTCAAGTAGGCAAATACCATCGTCCGTGGCGCACACAAACATAGGGCCAATGGGCGTGGTAAGTCGGTCGATTAGAATCACTGCATTCTCCAAATTAAGGGTCGGCGAATGGCCGAGTAGTTTTTTAAAAGTGTAACCGAAACCACTCAAAGAGTCGTAGCCCGAATCCAACGCCGCATTAGTTGCGCTTTTCCCTGTTTTTAATTCCTGAAACGCATAATTAATGCGATACATACGCTGAAAGGTTTGAAACGTCATGCCGTAATGTTGATTAAACCAGCGTCGAACAAAGATAGGTCGTATGTTGGCTTCTCTTAATTGCTGATCGGTGATTTTTGCTTTGGTGCAGTCTCGTACCAAATCCATCGCCACTTTCACTTCATGAGGCGCTTCATGCGCATTCTCTGTTGGGCGGCAGACTTTACAAGGACGAAACCCCGCGTCCATCGCGTCTTTAAAATGACTATAAAATAGTACGTTTTCACGTTTGGGTTTGCGTGCTCGACACGTCGCAATACAAAAAATCGAGGTGGTTTTGACACCAACAAAAAACACACCAACGTAACTGGGCTCTCGATTTAACAAGGCTTTATAATAATCGTCGGCTTGCTTTTCATCTGTTATTAACATGCTTGGTCTGCTGTTGGTTATCGGTCAATGTTACTCAATCAGGTTAGCTTGATTCTTACGTGAGCGACAACCGAAAACTGGACGAGTATTTTTAATGTCCTATTAGAGGGCAGGTTTGTGCAGATCGCATGAATAATCCTTTGTCAGTTTGTTGGATTCTCCCTATTATTCCCCCCTCTTTTGATTCTTTTCTGACTCGCGTACGGGTCTTTTCTGGGACAATGTTATGGATTACAGCCTATTTACCATTTTACTTTTAATTGGAACGGGGTTTATTGCCGGTATTATTAACACGCTGGCAGGTGGCGGTTCTAATTTAACGTTACCGGCGTTAATGGTTATGGGCATGCCCGCAGACATTGCCAATGCGACCAATCGCGTGGGCGTATTTTTACAAAATGTCACCGCGACATTTGGTTTCCGTCAAGCTAAAAAGCTCGACACCGCTGACATTATGCCAGTGATGATTCCGTCTTTACTTGGTGGCGTAGTGGGGGCTTTTGCCGCAAGTTACGCGCCCGAAACATGGCTTAAGCCGCTGCTGCTAAGCGCAATGATCGGCATGACGTTAATCATGATCATTCGTCCTACGTTAATTGCGCCACCTGAAGGCACAGTACCTTTTAAAGTAAGTGAAAAACCGAGCGCATGGATCGTCTTATTCATTGCTGGGATTTATGGTGGATTTGTTCAAGCCGGCGTGGGTTTCATCTTGATTGCGGCATTGGCTGGCACATTGCGTTATGACCTTGTCCGTACCAATGCCTTAAAAATGGTCTGTACGCTTGGTTTCACCGCGTTGGCGTTGGGCGTATTTATTTGGAACGACCAAATTCTCTGGATTCCTGGTTTAATCCTCGCGTCTGGCACCATGTTGGGTTCCTACCTTGCAGTAAAAATGGCCATCAAAGCCAACCCAAATCACCTCAAATGGTTCCTCTTTGTGATGACGGTGTGTGGCAGCGCCGCGGCCTTGTTGAGTGATTAGCTGTTTGTATTCTGAATAAAGGGTGAGCCATCAATGTACACACCAAAACATTTCGAAGTGAAGGATCAAGCTGAATTACTTGAATTTATTAAAGCATTTCCTTTTGCCTCTCTAGTGACCAATGGCACTGAGGGTTTAAATGCCGATCATATTCCTATGCGGGTTCACGTCGATGCTGAAAACAGAGTTTTTCTACAGGGGCATATTGCCAAAGCGAATACACTTTGGCAAAACGTCGCGAAGAAAGCGGATGTATTGGTTATATTCCAAGATGAGAATGCCTATATCTCACCCAACTGGTATCCATCGAAACAACGTGATGGCAAAGCCGTCCAACGTGGAATTATCAAGCTGTTCATGTCAAAGGCTCAATCGAATTCATTTATGACGTTGAGTGGAAGTTAGCACTGTTAGAAAAACTTACCAACACACATGAGCAAACCCAGTCTGCCCCTTGGTCAATGTCTGATGCACCACAGGAATACATAGACAGGCTGCAAGCTGCGGTTGTTGGAGTAGAAATAGAAGTGACGGGCATACAAGGTAAATTCAAACTCAGTCAAAACCAAAGTGATGAGAATAAACGTGGCGTACGAGATGGCTTAATCGAAACAAAACATCCTATGGCGGAGCAGATTCAAAAGGTTAATTAATTTTATCTCTGTCCATTATTTAAGACTATTTTTTAATTCTAAAGGAGGTATTTTACAAAGCGCAGTAAGCCCTTTTTTCTCTCTCATTGAAGCCAAGTCATTCATCTTGTCTATGTTGAAAGGCCGCTAGATTCAGGGATCAATAAAATAATGCACAATTTTTGCTTATTTCTGTGAAAAAGTGCATATTACAAGAGTGGTTGAATCAGGTTGGTGCAATAAATCAGAAAAGCTTAATTTTAAGCGCATGATTTTAATCATTTTTTTATGTCCGTCATCATTTTTCATACACAGGTATCCTAAGGATATTTTATAGAATAAATGGTAAGCAGTTCGATCACTTTTTATTCTATAAAACTTCCAATTAGCTATTACGCCTTTTAGGCGCTGTCGAAAGTCTTAACCTTGAGGCAGCTTAAAAAAAGATATTAAAAATACATGTATGGAAAATATTTACTATTACATTAGGAGAAAAAATGAAAATAATAAGAGATATTTTTTTAGGCTTTTTAGTGGCCTTCAGTACAAGTGCCTTTGCTGAAGAAGCAAGCTCGTTTAAGCAAAGCATTGCGGCATTCAGTGAAAGTGTCGACGGTTTTTTTAACGATTATACTGGCTGGTTTGTTGGTTTGATTTTTAAAAGTGTACCAATTGGTGACGTCGGTTTTCCAATCATTGTTGGCTGGTTATTGTTAGCTGCTCTGATCTTTACTCTTTACTTTGGCTTTGTTCAGTTTAAACGTGCGGGCATGGCGATTGATATCGTAAAAGGTAAATACACAGACCCTAATTCTAAACATGACGGTGAGGTGTCTCATTTCCAAGCATTAACAACGGCCCTTTCAGGTACGGTTGGTCTTGGTAATATTGCCGGTGTTGGTGCAGCACTTGCTATTGGTGGACCGGGTGCGACATTCTGGATGATCGTATGTGGTCTTCTAGGCATGGCATCTAAGTTTTGTGAGTGTACTCTGGGTGTGAAATACAGAACGGTTTTACCATCAGGCGTTATCTCTGGTGGTCCAATGTATTACTTAAGCCAAGGTCTTGCTGAAAAAGGTTTAGGCGGTTTAGGTAAAGTATTGGCTGTTGGTTTTGCTCTAATGTGTATTCTAGGCGCGTTAGGCGGCGGTAACATGTTCCAAGCTAACCAAGCTCATGCAATGCTTACTTACGCTTTTGATGTTCCAAGCGAATACGGTGTTATTACAGGTCTTGTACTTGCTGCTTTAGTCTTCTCGGTTATCGTTGGCGGTATGCCATCTATTGCATCGGTAACAGAAAAAATCGTTCCGTGGATGGCTGGTTTGTATATCGGTATGGCTGTCATCGTTATTATTGCTAATATCGATCAAGTTGGCGCTGCATTCAGTGCTATCTTTGAAGGTGCATTCACTGGTGCTGGCGTCGCTGGTGGCTTTATTGGTGCATTAATTCAAGGTTTGAAACGAGCAACATTCTCGAATGAAGCCGGTGTTGGTTCTGCTGCGATTGCTCACTCTGCCGTTAAAACGAAAGAGCCTATCACGGAAGGCCTAGTATCATTACTAGAACCATTCGTTGATACGGTTGTTATTTGTACCATGACTGCATTGGTTATCACGATTGCAGGCTTAAACGTGGGTCCATTTGATGGTAGCGGTCTAACAGGCGTAACGCTTACGGCGGCATCGTTTACTGAAACAGCAGGAATCTTTAAATACTTACTAGCATTAGCCGTTGTTATGTTTGCATTCTCAACGATGATCTCTTGGTCATACTACGGATTAAAAGCATGGACTTATCTATTTGGTGAAGGCAAGAAAATTGAGTTAGCTTTCAAAATGATGTTCTGTGTCTTTGTTGTTATCGGTGCAACCATTCAGTTTGGTGCGGTTATCGACTTCTCTGATGCGGCTATCTTTGCAATGTCTATCTTTAACATTATCGGCTTATACTTCTTGATGCCTGTTGTGAAGAAAGAATTGCATTCATTTATCGCTCGCGTGAAATCTGGTGAGATCAAAACGTACGAGAAATAATCTCCAAAAACGCTATTCAGTAATCGCGTTTTAGAAGAAGCCCACCATAGGTGGGCTTTTTTATACGTTGGTTTCATTATTAAAAAGTGGCATTAATATATCTGTACGATAGAGAAAAATATGAACGAAAATGATTCTTGTGTTGTTAATCTAGAGCGAAGCATTCTTAAGGATGGACCTGACTTTCTATCGCACAAACTCTTTATCTATAACGATACTGTCTACATAAGGCCAACACTCATCGCGATGTCGTTTTGTGTCATATATATTGTAGTGGGGTGTTTTTTAATGGGGCTCTCACTATACATTTTTGGGTTTTCAACGAAATACGACTTTGCCATTTTTTTAGGTGGTTTTGGTGTTGCGATTACAACGTTTGGACTTTCCCTTATCAGACCTTTCCTGCGTCACTCCAGCTTTAATAAGCGATTAGGTATCTTTAATAACCATAAAGATCACAATGTTCAGTTACAGAACATTGTTTCCTTTCAAATAAACAACAAAATTATTAAACGTAAGCATGGGCTGAATTACCCTTGTTATGAGCTGAATTTACTGACTCAACATGGTCGCAGAATTAACATTCTGAACCACAATGACCTACAACAAATAGAGCATGACGCCTCGTTATTAGAGGCGTTTTTACATATTGAAGTCAGAGACTACTGTAAAGAAATTATTCTATAAGAATGGGTGGCCAGTCATCGGCCTTTTTGAATTAAAAGTGACGCACTTATTATCTGAATTTAGGAAAAAATTTCAAAAAAATTATTTGTAAAAATCTTAATGGATGATTTTTTAACATCTGAACTCACTTACTTTCATTATACTAGTCTTGCAAAGGACGAAGCAGAAGGTAGATCTGATGACGTCTATATGACTGTTGAGAAGCCTAAGCTGATTTATCACCAGCTTAGGCTTCTGTTTCTCAAAACTCTCCCAAATTAATCAAGAAGCCTTGTGGGCTGGTGTCGAATAACAATACACGGTTTAATTTTCGACGCATCGGTGCCTTTTAATTGATAACCCTGTTAGCGGCCACTTTCAAAACTGTTTCTTGGTACTGGAGCTAATGTCTGGGTTATCGTGCATTGCTGTGACCTGCAACAAACGACGTTCAGGCCGGAAATTTTTCGATTCAATGATTGGCTTTTCACAATGTGAGTGCGAAAAATGGCGGTCTTACATAAGGAGCATAAAAACCGCTCACTGATAGGAGCCTATCACTGAGGATTTATGGTGGATTTGTTCAAGCCGGCGTGGGTTTCATCTTGATTGCGGCATTGGCTGGCACATTGCGTTATGACCTTGTCCGTACCAATGCCTTAAAAATGGTCTGTACGCTTGGTTTCACCGCGTTGGCGTTGGGCGTATTTATTTGGAACGACCAAATTCTCTGGATTCCTGGTTTAATCCTCGCGTCTGGCACCATGTTGGGTTCCTACCTTGCAGTAAAAATGGCCATCAAAGCCAACCCAAATCACCTAAAATGGTTCCTTTTTGTGATGACGGTGTGTGGCAGTGTCGCGGCGTTATATAATTGAATCAAGTAAAAACGAATGACCTATGAAAGTTCAACCGTTTAAAACCGCGGATGCAAAGCCATTACTGATCTTTTTCCGACGTGGAACGATCAAGCCGTTTTGGAAGTTTCTAATTTAACCTTTTTGTTGAAAAGAAAGGGTTCCCAACCTAGTATCAAGAGACTCTAATGGTTTCAGTGTTGTTTACTCAGTATGAAGAACATAAAGAATGAAGTGGCGATACCAAGGAAGCTAAAGGCTATTGATGTTCTATTTAGCGATCCAAAAATATTTGAAGCTCTTTCACGGGTAAATGTCTTTGTTGTCGACCATGACCCTTATGGTCATCGCATCAGTACTAGCATGATGTCTGATGAAGACGTGGCGGCTCAGCCATCACATAACCCTTTTAAATGGCTGGACTATGTTCATCCCGATGATCGAGCGGAAGTTCGACAGGTATGGGAAACGGTCATTCATGGCAAGCAAGATGTGTTTGAAGCTGAGTATCGTTTTTTGGTGAATGGCGAATATCGCTGGATTGCCAACAAAGGAACCATGGCATATCGAGGCGTAAATGGGCAGCCGGAACTGTATGTCGCGGTTGATCGTGATATCACAGAGGAGCGCCGATTACGTAGATTGTTGGAAGAAGAGAGAGCGCGACTTTCGCAGCTGATTATACGAGATGATTTCCTCAACGTTCCAAATCGACGTTACCTTGAAACGAAACAGTCGGAATTCTTCCCTACTGACGGACAAACTCCTCTCGCTGTTTTTGTATTAGACATCGATAACTTTAAGGAACTAAACACGCGTTTGACGCATCACGGTGGTGACGGTGTGCTGCAAGCGGTTGTGAATAAAGTTCAAGCTTGTGTAAGGGACATCGATATTTTGGTTCGTTACGGCGGAGATGAGTTCGTGCTGATATTGCCTAAAGCTACGATTGAATTTGCTCATAATACAGCGCAAAGTGTCCTAAAGGCGGTTATGGAAATCGATTTACCCACCTTGAACGATGGTACGTTGGTTTCAGTTAGTATTGGTTTTGTTCATGGCTGTCCAACTGACGATCAAAATTTCTGGGACTATTTCGAAGAAGCCGACACTCTGTTACTCGCAGCTAAAAAACGTGGAAAGGCTCAGATACACAGTAAGTTTTTTTGATGTATCTATGACGGCCTCACAAACTCCTTTCTCGCTCTATCTATCTTCTCTCGCATAAAACAATCTTCCGCGTGGTCATTGATCAGCCCCATGGATTGCATGAAGGCGTACAATGTTGTTGGGCCAACGAACTGCCAGCCTCGCTTTTTGAGTTCTTTAGACAGGGCGACAGACTCTTCGCAGGTCGTTTGCGTTTCTGGCGGTGGAAGTGTGCTTTCGTCGGGTTCGTAGCGCCAGAGGAAAGCCGCGAGTGAACCTTCTTTTTCGATCATTTCTAGAGCGCGTTTGGCGTTGTTGATGACGGCGAGAATTTTGCGTTTGTTTCGCACAATCTCTTTGTTATCTAAAAGGGCTTCGACGTCTTTGTCGTTAAAAAGTGCGACTTTGTTGAAGTCAAAACACTGGAAGGCGCGACGAAAGTTTTCGCGCTTCGTCAGAATGGTTCGCCAGCTCAATCCTGATTGAAAGGTTTCTAGGCAGAGTTTTTCAAACAAACGCCGATCGGCATCAATAGGAAAGCCCCATTCCGTATCGTGGTAATCAGGGAAGTCTGGCGCAGAGCTCGCCCACGAACAGCGGTGATTATCATCTATTGTCATGGTTCTGGTCTGCTTCTATTTGGGTTTGGACTTCTAGTTTGCTGATAAGAGCGTCATAAAAGTCTTTGGCAATCCCCGAAAGAGGGTTCAAGTTCGATGTTAGGACTTCGAGCGGTTCTATTATGTTTGGCGAAAAAGGTTTCAAGACGACATTGGGCAGTTGGAATACTTTGTCAAAGTAGCGAAAGTTTAGAATGTCGACCAAGGTTGCGCCCATGCCTAAATTAACAAATGAGAGCCCATGTATTGTGGTGTGGACTTCGAGGGTTCGGTTAAAGGGCAGCCCGTTTTCTGAGTAAATACGCTTTAATGTTTTGGTGGTGGCGTTTTCTGAATCGAGTGTGATCCAGTTGAGATCGAGTATATCCTGCGGATGAATCACGTCTAACTGTGCAGCAGGGTGGTCTTTTGGAACGGCGCAATAACACTGCAAATCAAATGCCACGGAATCGTGCTTTGAAGAGCTCTGGGCTTTATCAACCAAACCAATCTGGTATTGTCCTGACGCAATGCCTTGTCGAATGGCCGAACACCCAGAAAGGTGTAGGCTGACATTTACGCCAGGGTTTGCGCCCATGTACTCTACGATTAGCTCCGGTAAAAACTGGTAAGACGGGCCAAAAATAGTGCAGATTCGAAGCCGACCTGTTTTGCTATTCGTTGCACTTTTTATACTGTCTTGCAGGTGGTTAACGCCTTGCAATAGACCATACACTTCTTCGTGTAAATAGAGCGCTTCGTCCGTTGGAATGAGCTTACCGTTATTACGAACAAACAGTTTGTAACCAATTTCATCTTCAAAGTTGGCCAACATCTTACTGGCAGCCGGTTGGCTAACGTAGCTCCGCTCTGCGGCTCTGGTAATGCTTCCTGTGACAAAGACTTCGTGAAATATTCGCAGTTTGTTAATATTCATCGACATAACCTAAAGTTATCAGACTATTAAAAATATTCAGTATGATTATAAAAAATCTTCGCATAAGATCCTAACGGTTAGTTGTTTAGTCTGCATCAGAAATAATCAAAAAAATTCAATCAGGTAGCAGCCGCGGTGTCACTTATAAAAATTGGTGCCGTACTTATTTTCTGAAATAAAAAAATTATTAAAAACTCAACGGCACATAAAAGGAACGAACAATGAAAAAATTTACGATAGCGCTAGTAGCAAGCACAACGCTTTTAGCCGCAAATAGTTATGCAGCAGATACATTGTCTACATTGGATGCAGTGAAAGAGCGAGGGTATGTAAACTGTGTCATTGGCAACTCTTTCCCAGGCTTTTACAGCTTAAATAAGGCTGGCGAATGGCAGGGAATGGACATTGATCTATGTCGAGGCGTGGCTTCAGCCGTGTTTGGCGATGCGTCAAAAGTAAAATTCCTACCCGTACAGTGGGCACAAAGTTTTACGTCGATCAAAAGTGGTAAAGGTGACATTTTATCAAAAGGCATGACATGGACGCTTTCCCGTGATGCTGCACAAGGACTGGATTTTCTAGACACCTATTTTTACGATGGCCAAGGTTTCATGGTGCGTAAAGATTTGGGTGTAAAGTCCGTCAAAGAGTTAAAAGGCGCGACAGTTTGTGTGTTAACAGGTACTTCTAGCGAGCTGAACATTGCCGATTATAGCCGCGCGCACAACTTAGACATCAAGACCGTGGTTTTCGATGACTCTTCAGTACGTAATACCGCCTTCTTTAATAACAACTGCGACGCGTTAACCAATGACAAATCTGGTTTGGCTGCTCAGCGTTCGGCTGCACCGAATCCAGATGATTATATGGTTCTACCTGAAACGATCTCTAAAGAAGCCTTATCTTTTGCGGTAAAACAAAACGACAGCGAATGGGCGAATGTTGTGAAATGGACCTTTGCCGCTATGGTCGCAGCAGAAGAGTTTGGGGTGAACTCTAAAAATGTAGAAAAAATGCGTGCTGAAACTCAAAGCCCTGTTGTTAAACGCTTATTAGGTACTGAAGGTGACTTGAATAAAGGGCTAGGTCTTCCACAAGATTGGGCGTATCAAGTGATTAAAAACGTCGGTAACTATGGCGAAGTGTACGAGCGCAATGTAGGACCAAATAGTGTATTGGGTATCGATCGTGAAGGCACATTGAATGCGTTATGGAAAGATGGCGGCATGATGTACGCCAAATCCTTCCGTTAATTCTATTTGTTAACCGTGAAGGCAATAGGTAGGCGTTGGCCTATCTATTGCGACTTTCGTTTTTTTCGCCCGGTGTATAGTTATGACTCAGCCCTTCGTACCCAAGCCGTCAAGTAATACGAGTAAGCACGCTAACGCGTCAAAAGGTATGGTTTGGCTCAATAATGATTCAAATCGAGCGGTGGTTTTTCAAGCGGTTGTTTTGGCGGCCGTCTTGTTTGGTTTGTGGTTTTTATTTGCGAATGCCAGTGAAAACCTAAACAGACTGGGCATGACCTTTGGTTTTGACTTTTTGCCCGTGACGGCAGGATTTAATATTAGCTGGAGTCTGATTCCTTACGATTCCAGTATGAGTTACTGGCGCGTGTTTTTCGTTGGTATTGTGAACACGCTCGTGCTGTCTTTTTGTGTGATTGTGTTTGGTACTATCATTGGCACGGTGGTGGGGATTTTAAGGCTCTCTGACAATCCTTTGGTGTCTCAGCTTGCGCGCTGGTATGTCGAAATTGTTCGTAACGTCCCGTTATTAATACAAATTATCTTTTGGTTTACGGTGGTTTTTTCTACGTTGCCAGCCCCTCGTCAAAGCTACCATTTAGGGGATTGGCTGGTGCTCAATAATCGTGGGCTTTATGTTATCTCTCTGGAAAATGCCTTTTCATGGGGATGGGGTCTTGCACTGATTGGTGGTCTGATCGCCGCGCTTTATGGACTCTTTCGTTGGTCTAAACCGTATTACAAAGTGTCTGGCTCTCGTTCCGCGGGCTTTTATATCGGTTTAGCCTTGTGGGTCGTGGCGACGTGCTGGGCTATTTGGTTCTTTTCAACATCGCTGACCTTGTCTATTCCGACATTACAGGGATTTAACTATAGCGGTGGGGTATTTCTTCCTGCGTCTTTTGGTGCGGCATTTGTTGCCATGACGGTGTATCGGTCTGCGGCCATTGCAGAAACCGTGCGAGCCGGTATGCAATCCATCGACCGAGGTCAGTCAGAGGCGGCGTTTACCATTGGTTTTTCTCGGGTGCAGTCACTACGTTTGGTCTTGATCCCTCAAGCTGTGCGCTCGATTATTCCTCCGATGACCAATTCTTGGCTATCTGCCACAAAAGATTCATCACTGGCGGTTGCCATTGGTTTTCCTGAGTTGGTGTCTGTTTTTATGCAGACCTCAATGAACCAAACAGGACGAGCCATTGAAATTATCTTTATGGTGATGGGCTTCTACATCTTTATCAGCTTGCTGATCTCTTACTTGCTGAACAAGTACAACGACAGTGTGCAGTATAAGGTGCGATAAATGGACGATTCTAATGTGAAAAACGAACCCGCTTTAAAGCAATTTATACCGACGCCAGCTCGCCTTCCTCATAAAAGCGACAGAGGCATTATCGGCACCATACGTCACCGCTGTTTTAATAACATCGGTAACAGTTTATTGACCTTGTGCGTTGCGGTTGTGTTGTTTTATTTATTCAAACATATATTGGACTGGGCGGTCTTCAATGCGGTATTTATTGCGGATAACCGTCGACAATGTATGGATATTAGCCCGAATGGCGCGTGTTGGGCCGGTGTTATTAGCTGGTTTAACGGCTTGATATATGGCCGTTTTCCGCTAGAAGAACAATGGCGAGTGAATGTCGGCGTATTGCTAGGTTTGCTGTGGTTATTGCCACTGATGTCTAAACGCATACCGCTACGAAACTTCATCTTATTGTCTTGGATTGGCTTGTACCCTTTTGTGGGCGCTTACCTGTTTTTGGGTGGGAATTTTGGTGCCGAATTAGGGTTAGTGCATGGCTTGATGACTTGTTTTGCGTTGGCTTTTGTGGCGATCCTTTATATTAACTGGGTTTTATCGGCTCTGGGTTACCAAGGCGTAAATACCTTGTTTGTCCCACTGTTGTCACGTTGGGTGCAACGTCGTATTTATTTTTTAAGCCTGATGATGACGTGGCTTTTGATCGCGCTAGTAGTCGCTTTAGGCTTACGTTTTGTTGAGCTGGAACCTGTTGCAATTGAGCGTTGGGGTGGGTTGTTTTTGACCTTCATTATTGCGGGCTTTGCTATCACCATGGCGATTCCTATTGGCGTGATATTGGCGCTTGGACGTCGCTCTAAATTGCCCGTTATTCATTGGATATCAATGATCATCATTGAGTTGGTTCGCTCCGTTCCTTTGATTACCGTGTTGTTTATGGCGGTGACCTTGTTGCCGATCTTTTTACCGGCGGACATGGAGTTTAACAAACTCACGCAAGTGCTTGTGGCGGTGTGTTTATTTGCCGGTGCTTATATGGCAGAAAACATTCGTGGTGGATTACAGGCGATTCCAAAAGGGCAATACGAAGCCGCAGCGACTCTCGGCTTAGGGTACTTACATACCATGGTGTTGGTCATTTTACCGCAGGCACTAAAAATGATGATTCCTAATATCATGACGTCTTTTATCAGCTTGCTGAAAGACACCACATTGGTTTCCATTATTGGCTTGTTCGACATCATGCTCATGGCTCGAAACATTGCAAACGATAAAAATTGGGTTGGGTTACACACAGAACCTTTGGTGATGATTTCCGTGCTGTTTTTCGTGTTGTGTTACAGCATGTCTCAGTACAGTTTGAATCTTGAAAAACGTCTTAAGGTGGATCACTAATGACGACGCCATCCGCAAAATTAGCGCATAAGACCACGCCGAAAACGGCGATAAAAATCGAGAATCTGAATAAGTGGTATGACGATTTCCATGTCTTAAAAGAGGTGTCATTAGACGTCTTAGAAGGCGAAATCATGGTGGTCTGTGGGCCTTCTGGCTCGGGTAAATCCACGCTTATTCGTTGTTTCAACCATCTAGAAGAATACCAAGAAGGCGTGGTGTCAGTATTTGGTCAGCCGCTTTCTCGGGATCGCCAGAGTCAAAATGTGGTTCATCAAACGATGGGCATGGTGTTCCAAAACTTTAACTTATTCCCTCACCTCACCGTGTTGCAGAACTGTACGTTAGGCTTGACGTGGCTGCGAAAAATGTCAGAACGAGAGGCAGAAAAAATGGCGATGAGCCTGCTTGATCGAGTTGGCATCGCGTCATTGGCATCGCGCTATCCAGGGCAATTGTCGGGAGGTCAGCAACAACGCGTTGCGATTTCTAGGTCTCTGGCGATGGAACCCAAAATCATGCTGTTTGATGAGCCGACGTCTGCTTTGGACCCTGAAATGGTCAAAGAGGTCTTGGACGTGATGGTCGATTTAGCCAAAACCGGTATGACGATGGTGTGCGTTACTCATGAAATGCAATTTGCTCGACAAGTTGCTGATCGAGTGGTGTTCATGGCAGATGGTGAAATCGTTGAAATGGGTCCGCCAGAGCAAGTATTGGTTCACCCTCAATGGGACAGAACAAAAGATTTTTTACAACACGTGCTCTAAGTTAACGAGCGCGTACTCCTCCCTTATTTTTATGGAATGCAATCGATATGTTAGCAAAAAACAGATCGACGT
>CAXBGJ010000043.1:0-19107 GCA_963975045.1 uncultured Marinomonas sp.
CTAGCCAGATCGTAAGTTATATTTTTTGCGTTACAAAAGCTTGAACGTCGCTCAGGCTATTATCAAGCACAGTGTAGAGTTCTTTTCGTTCGAAAAGATCGGCCATGTGTTCAGGCAACACCGGCGCTTCACAACCTGCTTTTTCAACGGCTTCAGGAAACTTAACCGGATGCGCAGTGGCCAATGTAATCATTGGAACTGATTTATCTTTCCAACAATGACGAGCGGCCTCAAGACCAATCGCCGTATGAGGATCAAGCAAGTACTGAGTTTTAGCAAAAACATCCGCAATCACGTCACACGTTTTTTCATCGTCTACTTTATAGCTATCAAAGTTCTCTTTCACGAACGACCATGCTTGATCATCAAGAGAAACATCGCCTTTATTAAAGCGCGCCATCAAATCATCAATCTTGGCACCATCACGACCATGAGCATCGAACAATAGGCGTTCGAAGTTGCTCGATACCATAATGTCCATGCTTGGTGATAAAGTGACATTCAAAGACTGACGACTCATGTCGTTCTGGCTAATCACACGATGTAAGATATCGTTCTTGTTTGTTGCTACCACGAGCTGATCAATTGGCAAGCCCATTTTCTTCGCCAAATATCCGGCAAAGATATCACCGAAATTTCCCGTTGGAACCGAGAAAGACACCTTACGATGAGGCGCGCCAACCGACAAAGCAGACGAAAAATAATAAACGATCTGAGCCATAATACGCGCCCAATTAATCGAGTTAACCGCACCCAGCTTGGCGCCTTTCAAGAAAGACTGATCAGCAAAGCTGGATTTCACCATACCTTGGCAATCATCAAAGTTACCTTTGACGGCAATATTAAACACATTATCGTCGATCACCGTGGTCATTTGACGACGCTGAACTTCTGATACACGCTGATATGGATGCAAAATAAAAATATTAAGGTGTTCAGAGTGACGGCAACCCTCAATAGCAGCCGATCCGGTGTCTCCTGACGTTGCACCAAGAATCACAAGCTTTTCTTTGCGCTCAGACAGAACATAGTCCATCAAACGGCCTAATAGCTGCAATGCAAAGTCTTTAAACGCCAGTGTTGGACCACGAAATAACTCAAGTATCCATTCATTATTACCGACTTGAACCATCGGTGCGATAGAAGAATGGTTGAAGCTAGCGTAAGCGTCATCGATCATTTTCTTAAACGCATCAGCAGGAATATCGCCTTCAACAAAAGGCCACATAATCTTAAAAGCCAATGATTGATAACTAAGGCTCGCCCATGATGCTATTTCTTCTTTGCTGTAATGTGGCAAGGTTTCCGGCACATACAAGCCACCATCATTCGCCAAACCAGCCAACAACACATCGCCAAAAGAAAGCGCAGGGGCTTTACCACGAGTAGAAATGTACTTCATATTTTGCTCTCTCTTACGCCAAGTTTTCGACGCGGATTCGTTGCACAGTTCCCGCAACGTCCGGCAAAGCTTCAATCGCTGCAATCGCCGCATTCATGTTGCGTTCTTTTACATCGTGAGTCATCACAACCAAGGGCACTAACTCACTGCCCTCACGTTCTCGCTGAATAAGAGACTCGATACTAATATCATTCATTGACAGAATTTGCGTAATATTAGCCAACACACCAGCGCGATCTTTGATCGTCATATTAAGGAAGAAACCACATTCAATTTCTTCTACTGGCAAAATCTGCACGTTGGATAAAGCGTCTGCTTGGAAAGCCAAATGAGGAACACGATTGGTTGGATCCGCCGTTAATGTACGAGCAACATCAATCACATCCGCGATAACAGAAGACCCTGTTGGTAATGCCCCAGCGCCAGCGCCATACGTTAATGTCGGGCCAACCACATCACCTTGAACCATAATCGCATTCATGACGCCATTTACATTGGCTAGAAGCTGCTTGCGGGAGATTAAGGTCGGATGAACTCGCAACTCAATGCCCAGTTTTGAACGGCGCGCGATGCCCAAATGTTTAATCGCATACCCAAGCTCACTTGCAAACGCGACATCTTCTGATGTAATGCGACTGATGCCTTCTGTATACGTTTTTTCAAACTGTAATGGAATGCCAAAAGCAATGGACGCCAAAATAGTCAACTTATGCGCGGCATCAATACCTTCAATATCAAACGTCGGATCTGCTTCAGCGTAGCCAAGCGCTTGCGCCTCTGCTAACACATCATCAAAATTACGATTCTTTTCACTCATCTCAGACAGAATGAAATTACCAGTACCATTGATAATACCTGCTAACCAATCAATTCTATTGGCAGACAGGCCTTCGCGTATCAACTTAATAATTGGGATACCACCCGCTACAGCCGCCTCGAAGGCAACAATAACGCCCTTCTCTTGGGCTCTTGCGAAAATTTCATTACCGTGTTCAGCAATTAAAGCCTTATTGGCCGTTACAACATGCTTGCCATTTTCAATCGCGGTAAGCACAAGCTCTTTCGCAACGGTTGTTCCGCCGATGAGCTCAAGGACAATGTCTATCTCTGGATTATTAACCACATCAAAAATGTCGCGGGTAACGTCCACCCCGGAAGTGTCGCACGTGTCATTGTCACGACGAGCACCGATCTGTTCAATAACAATGCTGCGACCAACACGGCGTGTGATCTCTTCTGCATTATTACGAAGAATGCTAAAACTGCCGGACCCCACAGTCCCCAGCCCACAAATTCCGACTTTTACCGGTTTCAAAACAATACCCCACAGAGATAATTAAATTTTTATAGATCACTTAGTTAACTGAAAAACTGATTTATTATAACGCCAGTATCATTCAAACCCAACGTAGAAAAGAATGAAGAAGCCTCATGTTTAATGGAATATTTTGCGATAAGACTATAACCCAACCTCTTTTGCCAACTTATCTACAGGCAAATAACCCGGCAACAGCGTACCGTTGGGTAAAACAATAGACGGCGTACCACGCACTCCCACTACCCGACCCAAATTAAATTGATCAGCGATAGGATTGGCACATTTATTTTCTGGTATTTCTTGCCCTAACTTCACTTTTGTTAGCCAAGATTTAGGATCATCAGAACACCAGATGTTCACCATTTTATTATAAGCAACTGAACCAACACCCGCTCTAGGAAAAGCCACGTAGCGCACGGTGATTCCTATCTCATTTAATGCAGGAACATCATTATGCAGCATTCGACAGTAGCCACAATCTACATCCGTAAAAACAGTAATATGGGTCTTCTCATTTTTCGCTTTATATATAATCATTTGAGATTCTGGTAGCGCTTCAACCTTAGCAAGTTTCGCTTTTTCGGTTTCATTTTCTAATCGCACACCATTAATTTTATACAAATCTCCTGCGACAAAATAACGGCCATCCGACGTAACGTGGAGTGTCGGGCCATCATTCATCTCAACAACATACAACCCTGATGCTTGGTGAAATTTAACACTTCCGACATCATATTGTGGAAGGGCTTTTTTTAAAGAGGAGAGGATTTGAGCTTCATCAGCCCAAAGAACATTAGAAAAAAGAGCTGGAAAAACACATAAAAACACAAAACGGGAAAGAATTGACACTGGACACCTCAAGTAAATAGGGAATTGTTTACTATTAGGCCATACATAAAGGGGTTAGTTCCATAAAAAAAGGCGACTCGCGTCGCCTTTTTTTAGAACAGAAAAATTAACGTTTTGCCAATTTCTCTTTGATACGTGCAGATTTACCAGAACGCTCGCGTAGGTAGTAGATCTTAGCTTGACGCACGTCACCGCGGCGTTTAACTTCGATGCTTTCAACCAAAGGGCTGTACGTTTGGAAAGCACGCTCAACACCAATACCGCTAGAAATTTTACGAACGGTAAATGCTGAGTTAAGGCCACGGTTACGCTTAGCAATTACAATACCTTCATAGGCCTGTAGACGCTCACGTGAACCTTCTTTAACTTTAACTTGAACAACAATAGTATCACCAGTCCCGAAGGCTGGGATTTCTTTTGTCATTTGTTCAGCTTCTATCTGCTGAATCAGTTTAGTTTTATTACTCATGGATGTGACTCCTAATGATATGGTTTCTTATCAGCATGAAGGCTCTTCTTTCTGATAAGCTCGCAATTCCTACTCTGCCGAGGTTGAATCTTCAGTTTCGCGAATAAACTCTTCTAACAACAACTGCTGTTCCTTGTCCAACTCAAGGTATTGCAGAAGGTCTGGCCGGCGCTCAAAAGTTCTTCCGAGCTTTTGTTTTAATCGCCAGCGCCTAATCTCCTCGTGGTTGCCACTAAGCAGCACAGATGGCACAGGTTCACCATTCAGCACTTCGGGGCGAGTATAATGCGGGCAATCCAACAAACCGTCAGCAAATGAATCCTCATCCGCAGACGCCTGCTTTCCTAACACTCCTGGAACCATACGAAATACAGTATCCATGAGCACCATAGCCGGCAACTCACCACCGCTTAGGACAAAGTCGCCAATTGACCATTCTTCATCAATCTCAGATTGAATTAAACGCTCATCAACGCCTTCATAGCGGCCTGCTACCAGAATAAATTCTGCTTGTTTAGCAAGCTGCTGCACGCCTTCTTGCGTTAGCGTACGCCCTTGAGGGGATAGATAAATAACTTTTGCATTGGGCACCGATACTTTGGCACTCGCAATGGCATCTTTGAGAGGCTGCACTTTCATGAGCATCCCTGGACCACCACCATAAGGTCGATCATCTACTGTCTTATGTTTGTCATGAGTAAAATCTCGGGGATTGTAAAAATCCACCTCAATCAAACCAGACTTAATGGCTCTGCCTGTTACGCCATATTGGGTAATGGCCTGAAACATTTCCGGAAAGAGCGATATAACGCTAACCTTCACGTTGTGACCTCAGCTTATCTGTTTAAAATTCTGGATCCCAGTCAACTGCCATTTCCTGCTGTTCTAAATCGATGTTTAAAACATGAGTTCCTGGAGAATAAGGAATCAATCGCTCTTCACGATCAAAGCTACCTTCACACGCGCGGACAACAATCACATCATTCGCACCGGTTTCCATAATTTGAGAAACCTTCCCTAAGAGGATACCCTCTTTGGTAATAACCCTCAGACCTTCCAGTTGGCTCCAGTAATAATCACCTTCTTCCAATTCTGGCAGTTCTGCTGCATCAATATAAACGTCCATACCACAAATTTCTTTTACAAGATCTCTGTCGCTATAGCCTATTACCGATGCTACCAAACCACGTCCTTGCAAACGCCCTTGGCTTAATTCTATGGTTTTCCACCCACTAGGGGTTTTCAACCACCAATGCTTGTAATCGAAGATTCCTTGCATTGGGTCAGTGTGTGAATATAACTTCACCCACCCCTTAACACCATAAACTGATGTAATGCGTCCAACGACAAGCGCTTGCTCAGGAGCGGCCGCTTGTTTTAATGCAGACATAGCACTACCTCAATATTAAGCGTTTTTGCCAGCATCTTTTACAAGCTGCGCAGCACGGTCAGAAAGTTGAGCGCCTTGGCTAACCCAATGATTTACGCGATCTAAATCGATGCGTAGACGTTCTTCTTGACCACGAGCTACAGGGTTAAAGAAACCCAAACGCTCGATATAACGACCATCACGTGCACGACGGCTATCAGCCACGTTCAAATGATAGAATGGGCGCTTTTTAGAGCCACCACGAGAAAGACGAATAGTTACCATATTATTGGTTCCTTATTGCTTAACGAAACGCCTCTTGCCGAGTCGATTTTTGACTCATACTACAAGAAGGCGGCATATTCTAGTCGATAAACTAGAAAAACGAAAGGGCGAATCACTCACCCAGACATTAAAAACGGCAGTTTTTTAACTACCGTTAATAAAAACAAGAAGATATGTTTAAAACTTAGGGAAATTTCCTCCACCCGGCATACCACCACCTGGCATCATTCCACCTAAACCGCGCATCATTTTTTGCATACCACCTTTCGCGGTCATCTTCTTCATCATTTTTTGCATTTGCTTATGTTGCTTAAGCAAACGATTCAAATCCTGTATTTGCAATCCTGCGCCCGCTGAAATACGTTTTTTTCGCGAGCCATTAATAACATCAGGATTACGACGCTCAGCTGACGTCATTGAATTAATTAAGGCTTCCATTTGAACGAACATTTTGTCGTTCACTTTATCCTTAACATTACCCAGTTGACCCATGCCTGGCATTTTATCTAACATCGAGCTCATACCGCCCATGTTTTTCATTTGCTGGAGCTGCTCTTTAAAGTCTTCTAGGTCAAAGCCTTTGCCTTTTTTCAGTTTCCCGGCTAATTTTTCAGCTTTTTCTTTGTCTATTTTTTGTTCTGCTTCCTCTATTAAAGAAAGCATGTCACCCATACCCAAGATACGAGACGCTAAACGGTCAGGGTGGAAAGGTTCTAGTGCATCGGTTTTCTCACCAACACCCAAGAACTTAATAGGTTTACCAGTAATATGACGAACAGACAACGCAGCACCGCCACGAGCATCACCGTCAGTTTTTGTTAAGATAACACCCGTTAAAGGTAAAATATCGCCAAATGCTTTTGCCGTATTTGCAGCATCCTGACCGGTCATTGCATCGACTACAAATAAGGTTTCGATCGGATTAGCCGCTGCGTGTAGCGCCTTAATCTCCGCCATCATGTCGTCATCAATTGCCAAGCGACCCGCGGTATCGACTATCAACACATCTTTATGGGCTTTTTTGGCGTAATCAATTGCATTATTAACAATGTCAATTGGCTTCTGCGACAAATCGCTTGGGATAAAATCGACACCCACTTCACCAGCAAGTGTTTCAAGCTGCTTAATAGCGGCAGGACGATAAACGTCTGCACTGACAACAGAGACAGATTTTTTCTCGCGCTCTTTTAAGTACTTAGCAAGTTTCGCAGCCGAGGTGGTTTTACCCGCCCCTTGCAAGCCCGCCAATAAAATAACAGCTGGGCTAGCAACACGAAGATTCAACCCATCGTTAGCCTGACCCATTACATTTTCAAGTTCCTGCTTAACAATTTTCAGGAAAACCTGACCAGGACTCAAACTTTTTGAGACTTCAGTCCCTATTGCACGCTCTCTGACAGCTTCAATAAAATCTTTGACAACAGGCAGTGCAACATCAGCTTCAAGAAGTGCCATACGCACTTCACGCAACACTTCTTTTATGTTGTCGTCAGTTAATTTAGCTCGACCTCGAATACGATCAAGCGAGGAAGTTAAACGATTCGATAAATTGTCGAACATATTGCCCTCAAATTTTGGCGCTAAATGGAAAAAACCTACGGTTTCAGTTTATCCAAGATGAAATTATCTCTATTATAACGGATAAATGTTTGTCACCCTATACCTTTACTCTTCGGAACCTTTAGTTTCATGACTCAATTATCGCTTTGGCTTGCTTGTATTGCTTGTTTGATCGCTGGCACAGCGTATTATCTTCGTCCGAAAAATCGTTCTACCCAGTATATTGGGGCGATGGCAATCGCCGTGCATACCTTTTCACTGACTCAACTATTACTTAACTATGATGGCTTTAACTTTTTGACCATCGGTCTTCTGATTGCCATCATCGGCAACAGTTTACTTTGGTTAAGTAATCGCGATAAAGACTTATCCCTGTTACTGGGCACTGCTTTACTGCTCAGTGCCATCATCATTGCACTAAACGCCATTGAACCATGGGATTTAACACAACTACACAGTAGTTCATGGGGCACTAGCGCCCACATACTTATAGCATCCGCAGCTTATAGCTTATTTACTAGCGCTTGCGGGGTAGGAATACTCCTTTCCATTCAAGAGTACCAACTTAAGCACCATAAGCTTAAACAACTACTCAGAGTCCCTCCATTACAAGTATTGGAGCAGTTGATGTTTGAATTCATCTGGGCTGCCTTCATCTTGCTAACCATCACAATAGCGACTGGGTTTTATTTTATTGAAGACATGTTTGCCCAACACCTCGTTCATAAGACATTTTTCACAATAGCGTCTTGGTTTGTTTTTGCAGGGTTATTGCTAGGCAGACATATTGTAGGCTGGCGTGGACAATTGGCGGTAAAGCTTACCTTGAGCGGCTTTTTCTTATTAATGTTAGGCTATTTTGGCAGTCAAATAGTGCTGCAAATTTTATCCAACTAGTCGACAATGGGATAAAGTATGTTTGACAGTAAGACCTTAAGAACTAATAATCCTTTTATCTACATAATTGAGGCGATCCCTTTTTGAACGAAGTACCCTTAGGTGTTCTTAGTGGAATACTTTTTTGTCTTATTTTACTTTCTGCTTTCTTTTCGAGTTCTGAAACAGGGATGCTGTCGATTAACAAATATCGACTAAAGCACCTTGTTAAAACCAAGAACCGATCCGCAATCAAGGTAAACTCCCTTCTAGAACGACCAGATAGACTTATTGGCGTTATATTAATAGGAAATAACTTTGTTAATATCCTTGCTTCTGCAATAGCAACCATCATTGCCGTTCGCCTATGGGGCGATGCTGGTGTAGCAATAGCAACCGCCGCACTCACTATGGTGGTGCTGATTTTTGCTGAAGTCACACCAAAGACACTGGCAGCAATACACCCAGAAAAAATTGCCTTTCCAGCCTCTTGGATTCTAGCCATTTTATTAAAGGTATTGTATCCACTGGTCTGGTTAGTAAATGGTTTGTCTAATGGACTATTACGCTTAATCGGCGTTCATGCCTCTCAAAACAATCACGACAAACTCGATTCTGAAGAGCTGAGAACCGTTGTTAATGAAGCAAGTGGCCTCATACCCGCCGCTCACCAAGACATGTTACTGTCCATTCTCGACTTGGAGAAAGTGTCTGTCGAAGACATCATGATCCCTCGAAACGAAGTAATCGGTATTGATATCGAAGATTCTATCGAAGAGATCATTGAGCAAATTTGCCAAAGCAGACACACTCGCATGCCAGTTTATAATGGCGAAATTAATAAGGTCATTGGTATACTTCATGCCAGACACGCGGCCGTTTTCCTTCGCGACCCAACACCTTCTAAAGCCGCACTTTTAAAAGCGACTGTTGAACCGTATTTCATCCCTGAAAGTACATCATTGAACACCGTGTTACTCAATTTCCAAAAAGATCATCAACAAATGGGAATCGTAGTGGATGAATATGGTGACGTTCAAGGCATCGCTGCACTAGAAGATGTACTCGAAGAGATCGTAGGCGAATTCACTCCGCCAACACTGGATGAAGAAGAAGAAATCCAAACGTTAGAAGACGGTTCTTTTAGAATAGAAGGCTCAACACACATTCGAGAAATCAACAAAACACTCGATTGGCACTTACCGACTGACGGTCCGAAAACACTTAACGGCCTTATTATTGAAACGCTTGAATTTATTCCTGAACACCCTATTAGTTTATGGGTGGGTCACTACATGATTGAAATTCAGGAAATCGAAGATAAAGTCGTCAAATACGCCAAGCTTCGTCTGAAGCGCTAAAGGAAACTCATGAGATACTGCCCGCAATGCGGTCATGCCGTAGAGATGACAATGCCTATTGGAGATAACCGCGTTAGAGCGGTATGCCCAAGTTGTGAGTACATAGATTATGACAACCCTAGAATCATCACAGGGACAATTCCTTTGTATAAAGGGCGACTTTTGTTGTGTCGACGTAATATCGAACCACGCTTTGGTTTCTGGACATTGCCCGCAGGTTTTATGGAAAACCAAGAAACCACCAGTGAAGGCGCATTAAGAGAAACACTGGAGGAAAGCGGATCAATCGCGGTCTGTAAGCAAGCCTTCAGCATGATCAGCATCCCTCATATTAATCAAGTTCACCTATTTTATCTTGCTGAGCTTGAGCGAGACGACTTCCACGCCACAGATGAAAGTTCTGAAGTGGCACTTTTTGATCTGGATAATATCCCTTGGGATGAGCTTGCTTTCAGCAGTGTCAGTAGAACAATAAAGCTCTTCATTGAAGACCATAAGAATGAACACTATGGGTTTCATGAGGAAACCATTTTCATGAATTCATAATAAAAATAGATCGCCACCCCCTACCCTCATTCCAGCAACACAACCGCAAGCCTACGCGGTAGGATCACAAATATCACCTTGCCACCGGCCAGACTCACACTCTTGTTTAGTTACCTGATAAATCAGCGGAACAACCGCTCTCAACATGGCTGTTTCAGGACGGTGATCGGACGTTGATATGTATACATCGCGCCATAACGTCGGTTCCACGATCTCCAGAGCATGGATCTGATCCGTCTTTTGTAAATGATAAAAAGCTGAAGTGGGCATTAAAAAGCCCCAACTACCAAAGACTCGACTGTTCCTGACTTTGTGGAAGCGGCAATGCTGGCTGATAATTTGGACTCAAAAGCTGAATTTTTTGATCTAGCTGAGCAGCGAGGGTAGGCGCGGCGATGTTATCGGATGAATGTACGAAAACGAACGGAGACAGGCCTTCTAGCAACCACTGAGACAACTTGGCCGCCCATTGATCTAACCAAACATCATTGCGCGGTAAATCCGGATGGCCAATAAAACGAATCACTGGATGCTGAGCCGTCGCAATAGGATGACAAGGCACTCTTGGTTTTTTACTTTGCGCATCAACTAAACTCTCGCAGTACGCTTCTGTCGAAAATACTGGCCTCGAATCCATCACAACTCTATTCACACCACGCTCAGACAAACCGGTTAATAAATATCGTTCGGTGTGCGTTTTATCAAAATACACTAAATGGCGCACTTCAACCGACAAAGGCGTTGCTAATGTCCACATATCACACAATGCCAACACTTTATCAAGAGAACGCTCGTCACACGTGGCGGGGAACTGCAACATAGTCGGGCCAAGCTTACTTTGCAATGGCTGCAGGGACTCGATAAACGCCAACCAATCCCGTTGAATTTCGTTCCAAGGTCTATCAGACAATCGATGTGTTACGGTTTGAGGGGCTTTAAAACAAAATTGAAAGTCATCAACAACCGCATCAAACCAACGTAATAACTGAGCCTGTTCGACTTTCGTATAAAACGTACTACCTACTTCAACGGTGGAAAAAAACGTTGAATAACGCCCTATTCTTTCGGAGGAAGAGAGTGCGCTGGGATAAAGCCAATTCACCCATGCGGGATGTTGCCATTGGGCCATACCATAGCGGATCATTCGTTTATAGACAGGTCGTTTACTGTGATATCGAATTCTACAATTTCTTCGATAAACTTAGCTTCTATGAGTGACAACATTCTGTGCTTATGCCAAAAAATATGAACAGGTATGTCAGCAACGCCTTCTTTGGGCGGTAAACGCCTAAGCTTGGATTCTAGGTAAGTCGCTGCAATAAATTGATCAGGTAAAGCACCAATGCCGTATCCAGTATAAATCAGGCGGACTGCTTCATCTAAATTATTGGTGTAGGCACTAACGCGACCAGTTAAGCCATTAGCTTCTTTAAATAACGTAATTGGAGAAAGGACATCACCAATTTCTTCACTAACCAACGCAATGAAGTCTTCTTGCAATAGGTCATTTAAACTCAAATTGGATGCTGAAAACAAAGGGTGATGATACCCACAATATAGATAAAATCGTTGTTCAAATAATAGTTTTTGGTTAAGTATTTCAGGGGTGTGTCTACCTAAACAAATACCAATGGCAGGATTTTTTTGTTTAATATCATTTAAAATTTCCTTGCTTGATTTCACAATCAAATCCAACGTGATGTTTGGATACTTCTTTTTAAAATATACGAGGAAGTCATTGTATTTTGGGTTGTGAATTCGGCTGGCCACTAAAAGCTTAATCTCACCTTCTAAAAGGTGTGAGTTACTTCCTTTCATCGCCTCAATGGAGGTGATTTCTGTGAAAATTGTTTGAGCAACTTGCAAACAGTAATGCCCAATTGGTGTGAGTTTTAAAGGTTTGGTATTACGTATAACAAGTTGGCTTTCAATCTTTTCTTCTAACTTTTTAAGGCTTTGACTGACTGCCGATTGGGTAATATTTAAACGGTTAGCTGCAGCACTAACACTACCCTCTTCATATATAACAATTAGCACATGAAGCAACGTCCAATTCAAACTATCTGCTAATTTTTGTTCTATCATAAAAATCACAGCACTTATATTTTAGATATGTTTATATCTGAAAATGAAAAACACCAAAATACGTTAGGTTTTCTAACACCTAAAATCACATAATTTTGGTGAATTTTTCATCATATTTCCAATTGATAATACAACATAGTTAGATATAGCGCAGCTTTTCTCTTATTTATGATGTCGTTTGAAATGAAAAAAAACAGTTCATGTTAAAAGGCCCAAGATCACGATCAACATCGCTTTTTCAACACCTTCAATGGATTAAGATTTTTGTGCTTAAGCCCTTATTCAGCGGCGATGATTGTGATCTCCACCAACAAGTCAGGGTGCGCTAAAAGTGATTCTCCGCACGCTCTAGCTGGAGGTATTGTATCGTCAAACCACTTATCCCACACTGCATTCATCCCTTCAAAGTCAGTCATACTTTTCAGCCATACTGTGGCTGATAGTATTTTTGATTTATCACTACCCACTTCCTCTAACAAGGCTTGTATTTTACTCAAGCAGGTTAATGTCTGGGCGGCCACATCTTCATCAATGGCGCCAACTTGGCCTGATAAATACACCGTCTTATTGTGTGTGACAATTTGGCTCATACGTTGGTTATACTTAATTTTTTGCATTGGTATTTATTCCTATTCCATAATTTTTTTATTACATGCTAGCGAAGCGTTGAGCGCCAAATGGGCTAACGTCTACCGTCACGGGTTTATTGTGAATTAACTCTTCAATGATACGTCCTGTAATTGGCCCCAGCGTGAAGCCTTGATGACCATGCCCGAAAGCGAACCACAAATTAGCGTGTTTACCGGAAGCACCTATCACAGGCTTCATATCAGGCATACAGGGTCTAGACCCACACCATGGTTCACTCTCTACTTGATCGTTCAACGGTAAGATTTTTTTAGCAAAAGCCAACACAGCTGACAGTTGTCCTAAATTTTTTTTCGCCTCCATCAGCGTCATCTCTGCGCCTGTGGTAATACGAACACCTTGCTGCATTGGCCCCATGACAAACCCTTTGTCTATGTCCACCAAGCTATGATTAATAGTATTTTGGTCTGTTGTTTCAAAGTGTTGGTGATAACCGCGCATCGGAAATAAAGGTAAATCATAACCTAAAGGTTTTATCAGCTGGTTAGACCATGGTCCGGCTGCAATCACTAGATGATCACTATAAAAAATATCGTCATCGGTTATTATTTGCCAACCATCACCGCTGGGCAAAATTTCTTTAACACTGCACTCACAGATTGAACCCTGCATATCTTGGAAGCTTTTGGCATAGGCTTTCACCAAGGCTCCTGGGTTCGAAACTTGCCACGAATTTAACCAGTGAATGGCGCCAATAAACCCTTCAAAGTTACCATTGGGTTCTAATTTCTTTAATTCAGGCAGTGAAAGAACCTGATGCTCAACGCCTTGTTCACGTCCATTCTTAGCGACGTCAACGGCCGCCTGAAATGTAGCTTCCGTTCGATGCATTTCAATCCAGCCATCACGTTTGATTAAATTTTCGGCGTTGGCTGCCGTGATCATTTCCTGATGTTCGCGCGTACAATGTTCAATGAGAGTCTGCCACTCTTTCTCAATTTTTTGGACAGAAGACTGCGCTGAAAAACGCCAGTACTGTAGTAACGCTTGGCGATACCGAAGAAGCGCAGGCCAACGGTAACGGATATCGGTATTTTTATTGGGCAATACGTTCAACAACTCAATCGGCTGCCTTGGAAAAGGATGAACATGAATCGCCTCTCGTTGGATCAGCCCAGCATTACCGTAGGAGGTTTCAGATCCTGGTGATTTTTTATCGATTAGTAGAACCTTAGAATTATTTTTCTGAAGATGCCACGCAATCGATGTTCCAACCATACCAGCACCAATAACAATGACTTTATAGCGCATAGCGCATCTCCTTTACAGTGAGTATATATAAATCACACATTCTTCGACATATATAACCGGCCGACAATCGCTTTAATAATAAATAAAGATATAACAAACAGATCCAATACACCTAAAACGAGACATAATAACCTATCAACGTAATGGAATGGGGAAATTGAGGTCAGTTATACTAAAATTACAGTCATTATAATAAATAATTCAATATTACCAGGTAGTTTAATCGAAAAATAAAAACCATAGTGAAGTAAATATATAAAATATTATTATTTTTCTTCTGATATCAATCCAGATAAAAAAGCCTGTAAGTTTTCACTCAGCTTTTCTATACAGTAACCACCTTCTACTAAGACGATAATGGGCTTATTTAGTGCTTTCATTTTTTTTGCTAATTCCATGAAACCCTGTGTACTAACATGACATTTAGCTTGTGGATCGTCTTTATAGACATCAAACCCCAAGACATGAACGACCACATCAGGATTAAATAATGTGACATCATCGATCGCTTTATCCACATAGCTAAAGAAACCCTTTTCATCTGTACCATGAGGCATCGGATAGTTAATATTATAACCATAACCTTCACCCTGACCTTTTTCGTGCTCGTGACCTGCAACCACTGGATAAAAATTAATCGGACTGCCGTGCACAGAGGTATACAGTACGTCTTTACGGTCATAAAAAATTTCTTGTATGCCCTGACCGTGATGCATATCTGTATCAATAATGGCAATCTTTTGAAATTTTTGACGCAAATGCTGAGCAATAATCGCCGCATTGTTTAGGTAGCAAAAACCGCCAGCGGCACTTTTTCGAGCATGATGGCCTGCCGGTCTCGTTAAACATATTTGAATGTCATTCTGCGGTATTCTTTCCTTCAATAATGCGTCAGCCGCATTTAATGCGGTTTGAGCTGACCAGTAGATAGATGTCCATGAATACTTGCCTATTGGGGCACTACCATCTGCTTGGTATTGAGCTGCTTTTGCCAAGATGCCAAGCCCTGCATTATTCGTTGACGCATAAATTGAGGTCTGGACTTCTTCTCCCATTTCCTCACCCAACGCCGTCCATTCATCATAACCGTGCTTTAGAAAATCAACATAGCCTAGATCATGAATTGCTAAAATAGGGTCAATACCTATTTCTTTAGCATCTGTGACTTTTAATCCCATCACTTCAGGTGCCTTTAATAACTCAACCAATCTCTCAGGCATCTCTTGCGCCTGACGCATTTTCCCTCGAGAATAATAACCTTTAGGCTTATGAAGCTTTTGATTTTCGTGACTGTATATTTTCATATTGCTCGCTCTATTAATTCTTAGAAGAACCATCATGACGTCAACATTAAGCGTCAAGATTTCATTATAAAAAGTCAGTTAAAACCATATGAAATCTAAATGATAAACTCTCTTATTAAATATTAATTCTTTTACTTTCCAGTCAATATATTGTTCCATATATTTCAGGTCAAATTATATAAAATAATATAGGGTATTAGCTGAGCTAATATCCTTAATATAAAAACATAATAAAAAACACTTTATGACTAAATAAAGAACATCTTTCGTTGAAATTATTTTTTAGTTGTTCATATAATGAATTAAATCAGAAAAACACCATCTCGTTTCTGATAATGGAAAAGACAATGTCTAACCATGCCGTTTTTTACTTGAGCAGTGATGACATGCCAATGGGGAGACGTATCAATGGCATTTATATCCAGGATACTAAAGGGCGTCGGCGCATTGATACCTACTCTGGAGCCACCACCTGCAATATTGAACACGATCATCCCACCGTAATCGCGGCATGATCAAACAACTCGAAAACAAGATTGCGCTGGACCTAGTGGTCGATTGACTCTCAGTGAACAGAATAACGCCCTCTTTGAGGGCAGTTGTTAAAAAAACAATAAGAGTCTGTGTTTGATATCAAAAATTCAGAAGGTGATAGACAGGAATTTAATATATCGACAAGTAAAGAAATCATTAAAACGATCGATGCTTAAACTATATCAATCGCAAGTAGTCCTCACGTAATAAGATCAGTTATTAATCAGTATAAAAAGTTGCGACGCATAATAATATGCATCGTTTTATAAAATAAACTCAATGGGAATAGCAATATGAAGGCATTTACTAAAAAAATATCTCAATCTCTAGCTGCTGCCGCGGTAGTTGCAAGTGCAGTGTCAATGATGGCTATGCCAGCTCAGGCCCGCGATCTAAATGACATTCGTAACGACGTATTTCAAGTGGTGAACTCCGGCGCTTATCCTCCATTTAGTTTTGTAGACATCAAAGGCAACCTAGTAGGTTTCGATGTTGATATTGCCAAAGCTCTGGCTGAAAAGATGGGCGTAGAAGTTAACGTACAGTCATCCCCTTGGAACGGCATTATCGCAGCCATGGTTGGTGGCCGTTTTGATGCTTGTATTTGTAGCATGAGCGACACTGAAGAGCGCCGAAAAGCGGTTACTTTTACCGACCCTTACTACAGCGCAGGTCTAGCGGTTTGGGTAACGGGCGATACTGACGATGTTAACGGCCTGGGTGATTTCTCTGGCAAACGAGTCGGCTCAACCTTGGGTGAAACTGGAAACCAGTGGGCCGTGGAAAATGCTAAAGGCAATTGGCGTAACCAGACCTTTCAAGGGTTACCTGACATGATGAATGGCCTAACCACTGGACGCATCGATATTATGATCGCTGATGATGTACCAGTAATGGTTGCCATTAGAGAAAACGATGCCGATATTAAAATGGTAGACGTCGGTAAATTACCGCGTTTTCCTGCGGCTATCTCCATTCAAAAAAACAAGCCTGAACTGCTTGCTGCACTTAATACGGCCCTAGCAGAAATCAAAGCTGACGGTACTTACCAGTCTGTGGTCGATAAGTGGATTGGTGTTGGCGCTAACATAGAGTAAAAGGCAAATAAGAGGTGAACCTATTGCAGTGAATGCTTTAGGCCTCACCTTTTTGGTCAACACTTTGAACGTTGGCGCGCATAGCGCGACGCTGGATCGCGGTAACTAAGACACTATGCGTCACTGGTGATTAACATCTGTACGTTTTATCACTGAAAAAATGAAAAGGTATGACCATGGATTTCAACTTAATGGTCGAGATCACGCCCCTATTGATCAAGGCGGCCTGGATCACGATCGATATTTCTGCCCGTTCACTCTTCTTTGGATTCTTTGTCGCGTGTGGATTGGTATTTTTGCAGTCTTTCCGCTTTGCTCCCATCCGCTGGTTTGCACGTGGTTATATCAGCGTAATTCGCGGAACGCCCTACTTTGTCCAATTGTTATTAGTCTTCTATGGTGGGCCTAGCATTGGCTTACGACTTGACCCTATCACCTGTGGCGTCTTCGTCGGCGCTTTCAACATTGGAGCCTATATGAGCGAAGCCATTCGCGGCTCCATCGAATCTGTGAATAGCGGCCAAACCGAAGCGGCACGATCGCTGGGATTTGGCAGAGCACAAACATTGGTGTCTATTGTATTGCCCCAAGCCGCTGCACTGATGATTCGCTCTGTCGGGATATTGGCCATTGTTGTCGTAAAGAACTCTTCGCTGGTTTCCATCATATCCGTAGTTGAGTTGACTTATGAAGCACAACGTTTGGTTGGTTCAACCTATAAGCCCCTAGAGATTTTCACTCTCAGCGGATTGATGTACATCATCATCGTTTACGCGGTCATGGGTATTATCGAATTAGCCTATCGTCGCGCAATGCGCTACACAACTCTATAGGAGGCCATACAGATGGAATTTGATTTCACCCCGGTAATAACCTACTTCCCAACTTTATTACAAGGCCTTGGTGTGGGCCTTCTCGTGGCTACCGTCGTTGCATTCATGTCAATTGTAGGAGGGCTGCTGGTAGCGGTAATCTCAATTTATGTCAATAAAGTGGTGAGCTGGCCTTTGCGCTTTTTTATCTGGCTATTCATGACGACACCGCTGTTGCTTCAACTCTATTTTTTGTATTTTGGACTCGGCGAGTGGGTTCTCATTCCGGCTATCCTCGTTGGTATTCTTGGACTCGGTTTTCACTACATGGCTTATAATGCCGATATTTTCATTGCCACTATAAAGTCAGTGTCAAACGGTCAGTATGAGGCATCACGATCACTTGGCTTTGGGCATGCTCGTACTATTTTCTACATCATTGTGCCGCAGGCTTTCATTCGTTCGATCCCGCAACTTGGCAATAATATGATTTTGATGGTGAAAGATACGTCTGTCTTATCTGCCATTGGTGTCGCCGAATTAGTGTATGCCTCCCAGTATGCAATCAGCGTTACATTCCGACCATTTGAGTTTTTCATCGTTATCGCGGTGATGTATTACATGGTCAATATTTTTATGGAACTCGGCCAAGCTTGGCTAGAGCGAAAAACGGCTTATCGTCGCTAAAACTTAACCGATTACAGAAAAAGGGTAGGAGACAAAATGAGTACTGAACATCAAACTGATACTCCGATGATAGAAATCCGTAATGTATACAAACGTTTTGGCGATCTAGAAGTGTTAAAGGGCATTGACCTGACGGTGAATCGCGGAAAAATCATATCCATTATTGGCCCTTCTGGATCCGGAAAAAGCACGCTACTACGCTCAGTGAACCACCTTGAGGTAATTGATCAGGGTTCAATATTTCTTGACGGTGTGCAAGTGAATCGACCTGATATGAAGGGCTTAGCATTTGAACGACACATTAACCACATCCGTCAAAATATGGGCATGGTATTTCAACACTTCAATCTCTTCCCCCATCTATCCACCATTGACAATGTCACCTTGGCACCACGCAAACTAAAGGGCATGGAGCCCAAAATGGCCCGTGAATGGGGCATGGAATTGCTTGACCGAGTTGGCCTTGCTCAAAAAGCGGATGTATTTCCTAACTGGTTATCGGGTGGTCAAAAGCAACGAGTGGCCATTGCTCGAGCGCTGGCAATGAAGCCCAAAGTAATGCTATTTGATGAAGCGACGTCAGCCTTGGACCCAGAGCTGGTTGAAGAGGTTAACTTGGTAATGCGTGGACTAGCAGAAGAACATATGACCATG
>CAXBGJ010000044.1:0-19072 GCA_963975045.1 uncultured Marinomonas sp.
CGGCCCATTTCTTCTCGAGGGGTAATAACCGTAGCTAATAACGGTACCATCACTCTCGCGATATTATGGCCATGAAACCCCGCAATGCCCATTTCTTCCGGTATTTTGATGCCCATTTTTTGACAAGCGTAGAGTGCGCCAATGGCTAAGTCATCATTGGTGCAAAAGATGCCGTCGGTATCAGGTTGTTTTTCTAAGGCTTCTTTCATGAATTGCTCGCCCTGCGTAAACGATGACGCGCTGTCTGTACTTAGGCACATCTGGGTTAAGCCATTGTCCTGCATTGCGGCCTGATAGCCGCGTATTCTTAACAGTGTACGTTGGTCCATTCTAGCGGCGAAATAGACAATTTTACGATGACCTTTTTTGATCATGCACTCGGTCATGGCATAAGCCGCGGCTTGGTTGTCGATACCTATGGCTTGCTCGATCGCAGGAGACACTGAGTCCATGATTTCAATAACGGGAATACCGGCCACACTAAGCATCTTGCGAACCCGTTCGGTATGGTAGCTTTCGGAAATAATAAGGCCGTCCACATTGTAAGAAAGCAGAGCCGCAATACGTGTTTCTTCGGCTTCTTTACTGTAGCCATAGTGCGCCAGCATGGTTTGGTAACCAGCAGGTTCTAATACCGATTCAATGCCACGGATGACTTCCGCGAATACTTGGTTGGTTAGCGACGGCACCAGCACCCCAATGGCGTGACTTTTGGATTTGGATAAAATATCGGGTGCGCGGTTGGGTATGTAACCGAGGTGGTCTAACGCTTCTCCGATTTTAATTTGCAGGGGGGGGGAAACCTGATCAGGGTTTCTAAGATAACGGCTTACCGTCATTTTCGTGACGCCAACTAGGTTTGCAACGTCTTGTAATGTAGGGCGTTTATTTTTCATACCTGAGCTTTTCATATCAAGAGACGCATCCATGAATTGTTACCTGTAACATTATCATAAGCAACTCATAGCAAGAAACAAAAAAAAACAGACAATTACGGTGAAAGTGTTTTTAAAACAAAGAGGCTATTGAAAGTGAGTATTTACTATTGTGTGGCAAAGAGGCACAACTTGTTTGTTGTGCCTCTACGCTTTTATTGGTTTGATAGTAGAGAAAGTGCTTCGTTTAAGACGGCATCTGCGTCTTGGGAAATATCAATGACGAGCGCTTCTTCTTCTGTCGGCTCAATCAAGGTGGCAAATTGACTTTCTAGCATTTCACGACCATTAAAATAGTGACCATCACGTTTTTGATGACGTTGCCAAATGGTATCAATGCTGCCTTTTAGGTAGATCATGGTGACGTCGTCTAGACCTTGACGAAGCATGGCGCGGTATTCTGGTTTTAATCCAGAACAAGCGATGACGACGGTTGAGTTGTCGGTCAATAGCGTATTGAGCGTGGCGAGCCAGTCTTTACGATCTTCGTCGGTTAGCGGAATACCTTGGCGCATTTTGTCGACATTGGCTTGACTGTGAAAGTCATCACCATCAAAAAAGCGATAACCAAGTTTGTCCGCAATGTTTTTACCAATCAAGGATTTGCCTGAGCCTGATACGCCTAATACTACAATTTTTTTTGTCATCTTCTTAAGTCCTTGTCGCCTTGCTGATACCAGCAAGGCTGTGTCGTTCAAAAAGCCGTGTTGAACGGCATGGTCTCAATGGGTTATTTCCACCAAAGGGCCAGCTCAGGAAAGAATATGACCAAGGCGAGTACGGCAATCTGCATTCCAATAAAAGGAAGCAAAGAGCTGAATATTTCACCAAGACTAATGTCTTTGGGGGCCACCGATTTAAGATAAAACGCGGCGGGGCCAAAGGGCGGAGAAAGGAAAGAAACCTGCATATTCAAACAGAACACCACACCAAACCAGATGGGGTCTAAGCCCAAACCGATAATGATGGGGACAAAGATTGGCATGGTTAGCAGCGCAACCCCTACCCAATCTAAGAACATACCCAAGATAAGCAAGATCACCATCATGATCATGATGGTGCCCATCACGCTGCCGCCACTTAAGGCAAGAATGGTTTCTTCGACAAAACTGATACCGCCCATTAGGTTGTAAACACCAACAAGCGCGGTTGCACCAATGCCGATCCAGATGATCATGCCGCAGGTGCTCATCGTCGCGGTGGCGCTGTCTTTAAGCATGGAGTAGTTCAGTTCGCCACGAATAGCCGCACTGATGATGATGCCGACAACACCTAACGCGGAGGCTTCCGTGACAGACGCCACGCCAGTATAAATACTGCCCAATACCATCATCACGGTAAGCAAAGGGAAAAGCAGGGCTTTGAAATAGTTTACGTCTGCGTCCGCGGCCAGTTCTTCTTCCGTCGGTAACGGGGCGTATTCTGGGTGAATGCGGCAAAGGATCAGCACGTAGGCCATGTAAGCGAACGCTAAGATAAAGGCTGGCAGGAAAGCCGCTTTAAACAGATCGCCAATCGATACGCTGGCGGTTAGACCATAAATAATTAATACAATACTGGGTGGTAGCATAGTACCAAGTGCACCACCGGCACACGTCGTCCCAATGGCCAGTTTGCGGTTGTAACCAAGACGCAACATTTGAGGCAAAGCCAGAATGCCCAGCAACACAGTTTCGCCGCCGATCACACCAGACATAGACGCCAATACGATGGCAACCAATAACGTTTGTACCGCCACGCCGCCACGCAACTTACGACCAAATACCTTCATCGCATCAAAGAGATCTCGTGCAATGCCGGATCTATCTAAGAGTGCGGCCATCAATACAAACATCGGCACAGCAAGGAACACATAGCTGCCTACAAAACTGTATAAGCGGCTGGTGATCAGTGGTAAAGCGCCCACTCCAAACCAACCAACAGCAAAAACCAGAGCCACTAACGCGGTAACGAACGCTAATTGCATGCCCGTTAGCAGTAATAAAATCATAGAACCGAGCATTAACAGGCTGCCGTAGCCTATGCCCATTGCGGATAAATCAAACATCGTCACGTTTCCTTAAGCCGTTTAATTCTTGTATTAGGTGCAAGGAGAACTGCACAAACATGATACAAAGCGTCATGAATATCATGCCTTTTACTAATGCAGGGAAAGTGGGATCCCAAGCGGATCCAGATGTTTCTAAACGAAAATCACCGAATGGTGTAAACCAAGAATCTTGAACCATTTGATACGCAGCCCAGCTGAGCAATCCTGAAAAAATGAGCCCCATAACGTGATGAAAAACATTCAACCAACGTCGTGTTCTATCAGAGACAATGTCGTAGATGAGCACCACACGCACATGTTTATCTATTGATAGAGCATAGATCCCACCATAAACAAACAAGCAACCACCCAGAAAAGAAGCCGTTTCATGAACCCACATGGTGGGAGCGTTAAAAACATAACGCATCAAGACTTCGTAAAAAGAAATGGCAACGGTGAAGATGAATAACAGGCTTAATATATTGCCAAGTTTGAAGATAGTGCGGTCTAAACCGTTTCTTGGCTGGTTTACGTTATCGGGTGTTTGAGGATGAATTTCGTCTTGCATGATCATGATCCAATGGAAAAACAGGCGTTTACATAATAAACGCCTGTTGTGCTAGCTTAAAGGACGTCAGTCAGTGTTTTTAACGCTTATAGAAGACCATTTTCTTCTAGGTAAGTCGTGACAGAGTCGTATACTTTTTGTGCGTTATCAGAGCCTTTAGCAAACTCTTTCCATTGTGTACGAGCAATAGCACGGAATTTTTTACGTTCTTCTGCAGACCAGTCATGAATCGTGATGTTTGGATCCGCTTGTGCTGCTTTTACGGCAGCCTGATCGGCAATACGCAATTGCGTTGTAATGTCTTCTGCGAAGTCACGTACTGAAACGGTTAGAATTGACTGAATGTCAGCAGGTAATTTGTCCCATTTTTTCTTATTCATTGAAATATCGATCAATGGCAAAGAATGGAAACCTGGTTGAACAGGGTGTGTCGCAATGTCGTTCATACCGGCTTTTTGGTTAGTAGAAAAAACAGTGTAGTCAGCCGCATCGATAACGCCTTTGCTAAGACCTGTGAATACTTCAGAACCTGGTAGGTTTACTGGAGCCGCACCAGCAGCCGCAAATACACGCTGAACAAGACCTTCAGGTGCGCGCAGTTTCAGGCCTTTCAAATCGGCAACGCTGTCTAGCGGAACACGAGATACCAATGATTCAACACCTGTTGTGGAACCACCAATGAATTTCACGCCGTAAGGAGCGTAAAGTTCGTTCATTAGCTCGTAACCACCACCGAAGTTAATGTATTGCAGAAGTTGCTGAGTGTTTGACCAAGCACCTACTGTGTTACCGATCAAACCAAACGCTGGATCTTTACCAGAGAAAAATTCAGTTGCCGTAATATGGCCATCTAAGATGCCCATTTTAATGCCGTCTAGGGTTTCGGTATGTTTGAAAATACTACCAACAGGAAGCAAGTCGATATGAACACGGCCGCCCGTCATGGTTTCAACGCGTTCAACCCATTCTTTTTGAACTTGAAAATTCTTGTCACCCGCTGGATCAGAGGATTGAAACTTAAAGTTATAATCCGCTGCAATCGCAGAGGTAGATAGGATGCCGGCCATCGTGGCGGTCAATAATGCAGTGCTGAATTTACTCATGGTATCGCTTCCTATTGTTTTTTTTTTGAAAGAACATTTTTAGAAGATGTACTTAGGTTGTCGGCATATGTTACCGGTAACTAAAAACGAATGTTACCGGTAACTTTTCCTCTTCGTCAAGCCTTTATTGATAGATTTTTTAGTTGAACCATAGATGATTGATATCCATAGAAAACTTTCTTATCTCTTTTTCAGTGAGACATTAGTGGGACGAGGGTTGGGTTTGCTATTATGAAGCATTACGTTTGGTATTGACTGAAAATGTGGATAATCACGACATTGAGCGATGATAGGTTTGGTCTACAAGTCGCTGAGAAATTCACCCATTTAGTAAATGAGTGAATTGTGTGGCTTAACACTCATAATGTTGATATTTATCAAGGTTGTTTTGCTGGTTATGTCGCTTACCTCTTTACTAAAAGAGAGGTAGGTAACAGACTGTCCCTCTGCTGTATTTTCGATAAAAAATTGTTGTTGAAAATCGTTGTTTTTGAACAAAAGGATACTGAGAAATGGCCCGTTGGGGATTACGTGGTAAATCGTTATTTGCTTTGGCAAGTACTTGTCTTCTTGCACTGTTAATCATCGCGGTTATTGGTTGGTCCTTTGTTCAAAAAGGGCAAGAATATTCAGCAGAAAATTATGCAAACAGTTTTACTCAGTTAAATTATCAACGCATATTAACGCCAGTTTCAAGAGAGGTCGCGTTGGCAGAGCGCTTTGCGAGTTCAACTGTTATAAAAGCGTGGTTGAATAACCCTGAAGACCCAGAGTTGGGAAAGAATTGGCGTGAAGAAACGCAAGGCTATCTTGATACCTTTCAAAATCACGCTATGTTCATTGTGAATGATTCGACTCGGCATTATTACTTTGCAGATCAGGATAACGCTCTAACAACGACCCCAAAATACACCTTAAGTGAAACGAACAACACCGACAGTTGGTATTTCTCTACGCGAGCTGCCCAAGAGCCTTTTAGCATTAATGTGAACTACGACGAAGTGCTTAAGACGATGAAAGTTTGGATTAATTTTCCGGTTCGTGACCAAGGACAGTTTATTGGTTTAGCAGGCACCGGATTTTCATTGGATCGTTTTACAGCGCAATTTCTTGAGAACCAAGTACAGGGCGTGACGCCTTTTATTATCAATGCTGATGGCGCCATAGAAATTCATCGAAATAAGGCGCTGATTGCCTACAATGCAAAAAACAGCGGCAGAGATGTGCAGTCTATCTATTCATTGTTAGACGACGACGAGTCCAAAAAAAGAGTAAAAGAGGCATTAACTCAAGCACAAAGTGAAGAGAGTAAAGTTACTACGGTGAGTGTGCAGCAAGACGGGCATAAGCAGTTGATGTCTTTTGTGTATTTTCCGTTATTAGATTGGTTTGTCGTAACCAATATAGATTTGGCCAATGTCAGTATTTTTGACGCCAGTTTGGTGTTGCCTGCCGTCAGTGTTTTTGTGTTGCTGTTGGTACTATTGCTCGTTGTTTTTGGCTTTGTGGTGGAGCGTTTATTGATAGCGCCGATTCGTCAGTTACAGCGGTCGGCAAAAACCATTGCCAGCGGTTCCTATGATGTATCATTGGTGGCGGACGGTAATGATGAAATAGGCGATTTAAGCAAAACCTTTAATAAAATGGCGCAACAAGTAAGAAGCCACACTCAAGAATTGGAAGAAAAAGTACAGGCTCGGACGGCGGAGTTAGAGAAAGTACATGAAAAGGTATTAGAAGCGCATGGGAAAATTGGCGCCTCTATCGACTATGCTAGTCTGATCCAAAGATCGATTCTTCCTGATCGTCAAATGCGTCAGTTATTAGGGGAAGAGTACAGTGTCATTTGGCGTCCCCGTGATGTTGTTGGTGGTGATTTTTATGTATTCCACACCACAGATGAAGGGTGTTTGTTAGGGATTGTTGATTGTGCAGGGCATGGTGTTCCAGGCGCCTTGATGACTATGTTAATGCGCGCCGCAATTGATTATTCCATCGCTAGGATAGGGATCGAAGACCCTGCCGCTTTGCTAAGTTTGATTGATGGCACATTACGCTCTATGTTGAACGAAGAAATCAGCGCCAAAAAAGTCGCCACCAACGCGGATGTTGGCTTAGTGTACATACCGAAAGACGGTAGTATCATGCGTTTCTCTGGCGCGAAGATTGCGCTGTATGCAAGTAATGGTGAAGAATTCATTAAATATGATTCTGGTCGCCGAGCATTAGGTGATCGCCGTCGAGGTGACTACGAGAATACCGATTTGCCAATGACTGAGTGGACCTATTATATGACGACAGATGGTTTTCTAGATCAATCTGGCGGCGATAAAAACTTTGGTTTTGGTAATCAGCGTTTTGAAGCATTAATAAAAGAAAATGCGGCCTTACCTTTAAAAGAGCAATCCGAGTCTTTTGAATCAGCATTAGATCAGTACATGGGAGACCAACCGCAAAGAGATGACATTACACTGCTGTCATTCCGATTTGATATCAATAACCACTAATCATAAGGGTAGGTGAGATGAGTTCGCCAGATTTATATGGATTAAGAGAACGCTTTGAGAAAGACAATATCTTATTGTGTTTTAATGGCCCTATTTCCCGTAGTTTGATTGAGGAAATTGGTAATGCGTTAAAGAATTATCTGAAATCTGAACAGTTGCCCCCGGCATCTGCTTTGGACGTGTTTGCTGCGTACATTGAATTAACACAAAATATTAGACATTACGCAACGTCATCGCAATTGGCCGGTGCGGATACAGCTACCGTGATCGTGAGTCATTTTGACGGGTGCTATAGTGTTGCCGCAGGCAATATTGTTAGAGTAAACGATGGTAGAAAGTTAGTGGCGCGTATCGAGTCATTTGCAAAAATGGATAAAGCCGAACTGAAAATCGCATACAAGACTCAACTTCGTCAGCCTCGTGATACCGATGCCGTGACCGGCGCAGGGCTGGGGTTAATTGATATGGCACGAAAATCTTCGAAACCGATGGAAGCAACGCTTAAAGAAATCGGAAACGACACAGCCTATTTTAGTCTAAGTATAAAAATTTGAGAAAATGAATATGAATGATTTATTAATAGAGGGAAGCGTTTCTTCTCCTACAGTGAGAGGGGAATGGGAGAATGGAATACTCTATATGGAAGGAGATTCCTATCCAGAAAATTCCTACGAGCTTTATGGTTCTATGGTTACTTGGGTAGCGCGTTATCTGAAAGAAAGCGCTAAACCACTGACGCTTGAACTGACACTGTTATACCTTAATACAAGCAGCATCAAAGTGATGATGGACATGTTTGATGAGATGGAAGAGTGCTTTCAAGAAGGTCGCCAAGTGGCTGTAAACTGGTACTTTGATGCAGAAAATGAACGTGTGGCTGAGTTGGCTGAAGAGTTCAAAGAAGATTGTACGTTTCCTTTTAAAATCATAGGTAAATAAATGAAGACTGATTTTGCTGAACTTGAAAAGAACATTCAGGATATTCTGGCGGCACCTGAATATCAGGATCACCCTGCAAGTAAAGCCTTAAGTCAGCTTTGGGACGTTAATCAAGAGCAGTGGAGTCGTATGGATCGCTTAACTCGATTGTCTGATTCATACCAAGATGTCATGATCCAACAGGGAAAAAGTCTTAGCGAGCGTTTTGACAAACACGTGCGACAATTAGAGAAAATGACTCGAATTTCAGATCGCTATCAACGTAGTTTACGGCAGCTGAATATCGAACTAGAGAAAACTTCATTAGTAGATTCGCTGACAGAATTACCTAACCGACGCATGATCATGAAGCAGTTATCTCAAGCCTTTTCTGGCCAGCAAAAAGAAAGCTTAAGCATCGCGATGATAGACATCGATTACTTTAAAAAAGTAAATGATGAATTTGGCCATCAAGTGGGTGATAAGGTGTTAATCGCTTTAAGCAGATTAATGGAAAGTGTGGTTGGTGATCGTGGTGTTATTGGGCGCTGGGGCGGTGAAGAATTTTTAGTGATATTGACCAACCCCAAATTTGAAGATGCGGTTGCCCTACTTGAATCGCTTCGTTCTACCGTGAGCGCTTATACTCATCAAGTAGATGATAAAACCGTTTTAACCAGTGTTAGTATCGGTGTTGCAGAGTATCAAGAAACGGACTCGATGGATTCATTACTCTCGAGAGCAGATAGCGCCTTATACTCGGTTAAATCCAAAGGGCGAAATAGTCTAGTGATTGGATAATTTTAAACGATTATCGTCATACTGTTAAAATTTAAAAGGGGCATCTCAAAGAGATGCCCCTTTTTTTATGTTTGTCTGGATAATATTTTAATGGCTATTTGTTCTCATAGACATTGGTCTAAGAAACGTTTTATTGACTAGGATAAAAGAGCACACTCTTTGTACATCGATAAAAATACACTTACACCAATGAGAATAATAAAATGGCCGCTATCGATATTCCTGAAGTCCATAAATTCATCGAAGCCATCCCGCCTTTTTCGGGCTTAAGCTTATTAGAGCGAAAGCAGGTATTGACTGGGGTATCTATGTTGTATGTGCGTCAGGGGCAAACACTGGTGCTAAAAGACGACGCAGCGACGGTGCACCTTATTCGCCGAGGCGCCTGTGAAATCCGCACGCCCAAAGGCGGCTTAGTGGATCAAATTGCCGACGGTGAATGCTTTGGGGTGTCCAGTGTGATGGCGCAAAATCCCGATGGGTTGCAGGTTGTCGCTATGGAGGACAGCCTTGTTTATCGTTTTGACAAAACACGCTTTATAGAAATGCTTGAAAAGAGCGAAGCGTTCGGACTTTTTTTTGAACACACTCAACACAACCGCTTACGAAAGCTGACCCGTAGCCAGAGTAACGAGTTAGCTTCCCCCGCGTTGCAATTATCGACGCCCGTTGCCCACATTATGACGCGGCAGTTAATACAAGCCACGCCTGAAGAAACAGTACAAACCATTGCTATGCGCATGACAGAAGCGCGAGTTAGCTCCATTTTGGTGGTAGCAGAGGGCCGCTTACAAGGCATTGTCACCGATCGAGATTTACGCTCACGCATTTTAGCGGTCGGCGGATCTTCGGACTCTCTGGTGGCCGATGTGATGACCGCGTCTCCCGTGACGTTATCGCCAGATTCATTGGTTATGCAAGCGCAAACCTTGATGAGTGAAAGTAACATTCATCACTTACCGATTGTTGACGAAGAGCACCAAGCCGTTGGTATGTTGACGGCGGCCGATCTATTACGCCATCAAGAACTCAGTCCGCTTTTGTTGATTAATCTAATCCATCGTCAGCAATCCGTAGAAAGCCTTGCTCGTGTTTGCAAACAATGGCCGACCTTGATTATTAATCTGATTGTTACCGATATGAAAGCCGCGGATGTGGGCAAGGTGCTGGCGACCGTGAGTGACAATTTAACGCGACGTTTGATTGAATTAGCGCTCGAAAAGCTTGGCCCAGCGCCGATGGATTTTCAGTTTTTAGTCTTTGGTTCCCAAGCGCGTCGGGATCAATCTCTGGGCAGTGATCAAGACAACGGATTGATGCTTGAGCGTGAGCCAAGCACGGAAGAGAGTCTCTATTTTGCCGATCTATCCGAATTCGTTTGTCAGGGGTTAGGTTTGTGCGGTATCCGACTTTGCCCTGGTAACATCATGGCCAGCAACCCCGAATGGCGAAGGACAACAGACGGTTGGCAGCAGGCGTTTTCGCGTTGGATAAAAAGCAGTGCGCCCAGTGCGTTGCTGCATGCCAGTATCTTTTTCGACATTCGCTGCGTTTATGACAATGGTAAAAGTGAAGGTGAAGCGGTAAAGAATTTAATCAAGGCGATGCAGTTGGAGGTGAGTAAAAACAGTGTGTTCTTGGCCACCTTGACTCGCAGTGCGTTGGTGACAAAACCACCGTTGGGCTTCTTTCGGCATTTCTTATTGGAATCGTCTGGAGAACACAAACATCAGCTGGATTTAAAGCATCAAGGCTTGGCATTGATTAATGATTTGGCGCGCCTTTACGGTTTGTCTTGTCAGACGTATCGCGCTGGAACTCTGGATCGAATTGAACAAGCGATTCGTGAAAAGCTCATCAGTGTCGATACCGCCCGTAACTTGATGGACGCATGGGACAAATTAAATGGCTTACGTTTAGAGGCGCAAAGCCGTCACTTTCAAGCAACAGGGAAAGCCAGCGCTTATTTAGATCCGAAAGATTTGAGTCCTCTAGAACGCAAACACTTAAAAACCACCTTTAGCATTATCAGTGAGGTTCAAGATGTCGCTCAACAGCGTTTCTTAAGGGGATACAGCTAATGCTGTCGAGGTTTATTCACAAGCTAAAAGCCTGGTATTTGGCTCGCCAGTCGCTAAAACGACGTTGGTCTGAGTGGGATTATTTGGTGTTGGATATTGAAACGTCAGGATTGAATGCCAAGCAAGATCACATCGTCAGTGTTGGTTGGGTGTGTATTCAAAACGGCGTGATTGAATTGGACACGGCTCGTCATATCGTGCTCGACAATGCCCAGATTGGCGACAATGTTGGCATTCACATGATTACCGACTCGGATGTGCAGCAGCACGGCAAAAGACAAGAAAGTGTGTTGCGTTATTTACGACACTTATTAAGAAATCGGGTGTTAGTCGTGCATCATGCGCCAATGGAACTTGGTTTTTTAAAACAATCTTGGTTAGAACACGCGTTGCCCACGTTTTCACTCAGTTGGTTGGATACCTTGGCAATCGAAAGGTCGAAAGCCAATAGAGCTCAGCAACCGATTCAAGATGGCGGTTTTCGTCTTGATGCCTGCCGAGAACGCTATGGCTTACCAGACTACCAAGGCCACGACGCCTTAACCGACGCCTTAGCCACCGCAGAATTGTTATTAGCGCAAATTGCCTACCAAGGCAGAGACTGCCGGTTATACGATTTAAACCAGCTTGGTGGCGGAAGAGTGAGGTTTGCCTGTCGTTAATTATCTAAAATACGTCATTCCCGCGAAGGAGGCTGTCGCTAAAGGTTTTGTAGGCCTGTATGAGGGAGGTACGACCGTAATCAGGCGAAGAAAGCGAAGCTTTCATTGTATGGTAGGTCGAGGCTTTAGCCCGACGCGCAACTTCGTCGCTTCGAACTGACTTCATTGGAGTTTCAATGGTGAAAAACTAAGAGGGTAGGCCTGTATGAGGGAGGTACGACCGTAATCAGGCGAAGAAAGCGAAGCTTTCATTGTATGGTAGGCCGAAGCTTTAGCCCGACGCGGAATTTAGGTTCCATTCAAACGCTTTGTATCCTCGACCTTTATTCCGCTTTTTAATTCAGGAAAAAGCTGAGCGGGTAACTTTTTGCTAGCTCCCAAAAAGTAACCAAAAATTCGCTTTAAGATCTTTAATGCCTCCTTTTCTTCATAAGAGCATGATTGTTTCCTACGCTCCTTTTATCGTAAGGCATAGATTGTTTATTTGGTGAGAGATAGATCGTCAAACAATGATCCTGAAACACCATAAAGTCGCGCAACTTCGTCGCGTCGAACTGACTTCTTCATAGCTAATCGTGGGGTGTCATTCTGTTGCTGACTACATCGTAGCTAATCGTAGGGCGCGATGAGGGAGGTACGACCGTGATCCGCCGTTGAAAGCGAAGCTTTCATTGTGGGCCAAGGCTTTAACCTGACAATCAACGGATTCAATTCAGAGCTAATGACAAAAATGTATTTTATGTCTGTATATACAATCATCGTCTTGAATCATGGAAAGACAATCAGGTGACCCTGTCCTATTTTGATAACAAAGCCAATAAAGCAAGCCGATTGTCACTGGAACCGGCGGAGCTTATTAGGCGTTTTCTTTTGCGTATTTTGTTTAGAGTTGCCCAAAGGATTTATGCGTATTCGTCATTATGGTTATTTATCGAATGACATAAAAAAGAGTGCCTTGGAAAAGATCAAACGACAGAGTGACGAACGAAAAGAGAAGGCGGTCAAAGTGGAGACGGCCACTGCGCCAACAGGGTGTCGATGTCCAGCGTGTGGTGAATTCACTGTGGTTTATCTGGGAGAGGTAAAATATTACCCTCAGTTAGGCTTAAATAGTAGTTAACAGACGCAGGCATAAAGACATTGCCTTGAACACGGATCAGGCCATGGAACCTGAGGGTCGAGTATTGCCTAATGCTCAGGATTCGAGTAAAAAGAATGATGCTGTCACAAAAAAATAAAGGTAAATCCCGCCTAAAATTTGGGAATATCCCTTAGCAAGGGAGAAAACGTACTGCGATATTAACAGGGACGTCGCCACTCCTGAAAAAGTAAATTCCCTATAGATAACGCGGCCGTTCAACAGACGGTTATAGCCATGGCTCTGCCACTGTATAACCGCTTAGCAGTTAAGCGAATAAGGAAAATTAATGGATCCCTCAGAATTTAAAACGAATTTAGATACGTCTACCAAAATTTGTTTGGGGTACCTAATCCAGAAAGGATTCGTAACAAAAGAAGATTTGGCTCCGGGTTGGTATTCTCGCTTTGATCAAACTGACCGATTGGAAGCCAATAATTTTGCGGCCGGATGCACGTTTGACGATAACGGAACGATTATTATCACTTTCAACCTGAATAGACCTTTTGACGAATTGTTGTGGGCTATTCCCCACGAGTCAGTTCATATTGCTCAATTAGCAAAAGGAGATTGGGATCCGCAAATTGGCTATTCTTTCTGGAAAGGCGAGCGTTACGAAAACCTTTCTGGTGAGGATGAGAACTATTATTTAAATCAACCGTGGGAAGCAGAAGCAAAGTCATTTGAAGACGAACTTAGAGAGTATTTGGAAAACAATGTTGGTGGTGTTAAAGACCAGTATGCAATTGTTAGGTCTAAGCTTGAACTCGCTTAACAAGCAAAGGCTGGCGGATGCTTCGCACCGCAGCTTTGGACGTTAGGCTTTTCATACATTCAACAACGAGGAAGTTATAAATGACCGATAATATTCAGATTAAATGTATTAACAAAACCAATCGTACCAGTGCCCATGAGCGCATATCTCATGTTGGTGGTATGAATCCGAATGGCGCTCGCTGGAAGCTAAGTCTTGATGAAGCTATCGTAGGTTTCGAAAGTGGAAAATGGAAGTTTTACGTAAGTGTAAACGGTCAGTTTGTATGGGTTGTGGTTTCAACAAGCGCAAGCGGTAGAAAATATCTAAAAACCCAAAATGACGGCGAGCAGCCAAATAATTTGCTAAGCCTGCCAGAGTGTCCATAGCCTAACAAAGTGACTATGGTGTCAATTCCTAATGTTAAACCATTTTAGGATCCCACATGACACCATCTCTCACCATCGAACTTATGATTACTACGAGCTTTCTAATACAGGCAATGATGGCTACTTTTTTAGGTTTTCTAGCCGCAACCATTCGATGATAAATCTCTTTAAATATCGGGAATATAAGATCAGATTTAAAATTAGCCTTATTTTTCATCCGACCTTTTATTCAATTCCTAGAAGGTAGCGGTGACACTCCCCAATCTTTTTCTTGGTTTTTCTGACCAATATACTGGGTTCATTTCGCTTCTAGTGGGTTCTGTTAGGGTGGTGAGTGGAAGGAGACGGTGTGCCCTCTTTAATCCAAACGCTTTAGTACAGCGCAGTGCGCAATTGATTTAGGTGCTACACGCCAAAGATTGGACTCACATCCATACTCTTATGCAAGATTCTGATGATCTGGATGTTTTGACTACCAATTTGTTGATAAAAAATAACATGGCTTCCTTGTGGAAACTTTCGGTAGCCATTTCTGATTTCATCGCACGTTTTACCAATGTCAGGTTTTTCAGCGAGTAGCCAAAATGACTCATCGAATTGTTTTAGATAAATGTTTCGTTGTTCGCGACCCCATTTGCGTGAGGTAAATAAGGCAATGTCTTTTAAATCGGATTTTGCCTTGATAGTAAGTTGGAAGGGGTTCATTTTCTCTCTTCGCTATCGAGTTCTCCGATAAGTGAATCGAGGTCATAATCAGCTATTCCACTTTCTTCGCCTTCAACGAGCAGCTGTCGTAAAGTGTTCATTTTCGTTTCTTGTGTTTCGAGTAAACGTAGAGCGGAGCGAATGACTTCACTTACTGAGCTATAGCGTCCACTTTTGATCTGGCCACTGATAAAATCATCAAAGTGTTCGCCGAGAGTAATGCTAGTATTTTTAGCCATTGTCATTTCCTCGATACCTAATAATACCTAATAATGGTATTAAGTTGGCTTGGCCGCAAGTGGTGGATAACAAACAATTCAAGGGAATATAGGGTCAGATAAAAAATTAGCCTTATTTTTCATCCGATCTTTTATTCAGTTCCTAGAAGGCATCGGTGACAAGCCCCAATCTTCTTCTTTCGGTTCAATTGCCAAGACTCTTGGGTTTTCTGACCAATGTATCAGGCTCATTTTCCCTGCGGCGGATTTTGTTAGCGCCGTGCAATGCTCGACCCAATCCCCATCGTTACAATAGAAAATGTTGTTTTTGATATGGAGCTAGAGAGTCAATTACTTGCTCATGATTACTAATTGGACTAAAATTTGTACATTATATTGTACCAAATGGAGTTCAAAATGAGCCGCATCCACCTTGACCAAGATATTCAACCGTTGTCTGAATTCCGTGCTGGCGTTGCATCATTTATTAAGCAAATCAATGAAACTCGCCGTCCACTGGTCATTACTCAGCACGGTAAAGGCGTAGCTGTCGTTCTTGATGTTGCTGAGTACGAAGCAATGCAAGAAAAAATCGAATTACTCGAAGAAATACGTATGGCTGAGACTCAGTTGGCCGCGGGTTTAGGCGTATCAAACGATGATGCTCGCTCTCAAATATTGGGACGCATCAATAAATGAAAGTGGTTTGGTCACCTTTAGCGTTACAAAAACTTGGTGATGCTGCGGAGTTTATTGCTTTGGATAATCCTTCCGCCGCAGAGAAATGGGTAAACGAAGTTTTCGATAAAACGGATCTACTTAGTTCAATGCCAGAGATGGGGCGTGTGGTGCCTGAAATACCTCACACGAATTACCGTGAAATTATCTTTGGTCATTACCGTATTATTTATAGCCTGAGCCATGAAATCCGAGTCTTAACCGTACGGAACTGCCGTCAGATACTGACAGAACATGATATTTGAAACTGTTCTATCTAGGTTCGTTATCCCTGTCGTTGATCAGCCCCCTTCATTCCTTTATCTCTAGCTTCTAGAAGGCAGTGGCGACAACCCCCAATCTTCTTCTTTTGGTTCGGTGGCCAAGATTCTTGGATTTTCTGACCAATGCAAAAGGCTCATTTCCCCTGCGGCGGATTCTGTTAGCGCCGTGCAATGCTCGACCCAATCCCCATCGTTGCAATAAAGAATGTCGTCTTTGATTCGAAAAGAAGCGAAGTGAATATGCCCGCAAATATAACCATCTACTTTTTGGTTTTTAGCGGATTTTAGCGCGGCGGTTTCGAAGCGTTCGATGAATTCTTTGGCTTTGTTAATATGACTTTTTAAATACCCAGCGAACGACCAATAAGGCAAGCCAAATAGGCGCCTCGCGCCATTTATCCATTGGTTTAGTGTGAGCATGAGCCCGTGTGCTTTATCGCCAATGGCGAGCATCAGAGGGCTGATTTTAACCATCTGATCGAACTCATCACCGTGGCTTACATGAAATGTACGGCCATTGGCTGTTTTATGGCGTGCGTTGAGGCGAATGTCGATGCCAGACAAGGTTTGCCCAACAAACTGGCGGAAAAAAGCATCATGATTACCGGGGATATAAATTACTTTGGTGCCAGATTTTGCCATGGCTAAGATTTGCTCTACGACGTGATGGTGAGATTCTATAAAATACGCGCGATGACGCATTTCTTGTAGGTCGATAATGTCGCCAACTAAGTACAGTGTGTCTGTTTTAATGTTTTGCAAAAAATCTAATAAATGCAATGCCTGACAGGCTTTTGTCCCTAAATGAACGTCAGAAATAAACACGGATCTAAATGTTGTCTGCATAAGCACCTCCAGCTCGTTATTATTAGATTAGACGGTGTTTATGACAGACTTATGTGTTCTTTGTGACCGTTAGATCACAATGGATGAAACCATTAACTCAGGCACGTCATCAATAATGTGCGGTTGCAGATATAAGTGGTTACCGCCCTGTTGTTTGGCGGATTTTTTGGCTTGCGCGGCCAGTTCTGCAACTTGATGATGGTTGGTGCAGTGTTTAGGGATTGGCTGAACCACACCAATTGCTAAACTTAAGATGGGATGGAAAAGGGTTTGGCCTTGACGATTTTTTGTCCAGACGCCGCCTTCTTCAAGTATTTCATCGGAATAAAATTCGCGTATTTGTCGAGCAAATTCTACTAAGATTTTTTCGCACTGCTGCTGCCAATTTAGATCTCCGAAGATAACCACAAAGTCGTCGCCTCCAATGTGACCAATGAAATTGTTGTTCGTTGATACGAGTTCTTTGATCAAATAACCCACTAATTGAATGACAGCGTCGCCCTTTGAATAACCAAAAAAGTCGTTAAAGGGTTTGAAATCATTTAGGTCAAAATACGCCACGTGAAAGTCTTCATTGGCTAATAATCGGCGGCTGACTTCTCGATGTATTGGTACGTTGCCCGGCAATAACGTGAGCGGATTTGAGTAAGTGGCATTTTGGATTTTTAATTCAGTGATGCGCTTCAATAGGTCTCTTAGATGACCAATACCAATGAATTTTCCATCGCGAACGACAATAATTTCGTTGTTTAGGGTGTCGGCTTCTTGATTGGTCATTAAGGTTGAAACACTGGAAAGGCTGACATGGCTTTCCACTATTAGTACATCGGAGCTGAGTAAATTAGTGACAGGTTTATGCTCATAGAGTGCACGGCCATACGGCGTAGAAAAAAGCTCATGCAGTTGATTTCGTCGTACCACACCAATCGGTTCGTGCTGTCTATTTACGATAGGAATCGCCATTAAATCGGGTTGTTTTTTGAAGTATTGAGACGCATCTTCTAACAGACTGTCTTCTTGTAAGCTTGCGGTAGGACGACATAAGGTTTGCACTGTCTCTGCGTGATCTTCTTGAAACTGTGAACGACGCTGTGCGTGCTTTACTAAGTAAGGGTGAGTTGAAAAGGCCGGTGTTTCTGTTGGTCGTCCAAGAAAATAACCTTGGCCAAAGGTAACGCCAATTTCAATCAGTTGGTCGAGCTCTTGCTGTGTTTCTATCCCCTCAGCAATAAGCAAACAGTTTAGGCTTTGAGCAATGGTTAAAATAGAACGTACAAATTCGCGTTTGATGTCGTCTTTATCTACGTTTTTAATAAAGTGCTTATCAATCTTGACAATATCTGGCTGTAACTCTGACCAAAGCTGCAATCCTGAATAGCCCACGCCTAAATCATCAATGGCCACTTGGAAGCCCATTTCACGATAATGGTCGACACTGCTACGAGGCAAGCCATTATGGTCGTACGGGTGTTGTTCGGATAGCTCGATAACAATGTCTTTTTGATCTAATCCAAGCTCGTTAAGAATCGCAAGCGTCATGCCAGATTGATGATCCGGCGACGCCAATAAAGAGGCGCTGACGTTTAGGAATAAACGTCCTTCTAAGGATAATTTGGCGAATTTCGAAAGGGCTTTTTCACGACAAAGCAATTCCAGCTTGTGGAGTTTGCCTTCTTGTTGAGCTAATGCAAATAGCGGGTCTGGAGAAAATAGAGAGGAATTCTTGGGGCCGCGGGAGAGTGCTTCGTGGCCATAAACTTTCCCATTTTTAAGGTCATAAATAGGCTGAAAATAAGGCGTAATTAATCCATTTACAAGAATTTTTTCAAGCAGCGTACTGTTGTCTAATGGGCTCATTTTTTCTCAAATACATCTAGATTAAAAAAGTGGCTAGATGGGTATTTTATGTCATATTTATGACACTTTGATGACTGAGCTTGAGATGAGGGTGGTGGCTGAGCTTGAGATGAGGGTGGTGGCTGAGCTTGAGATGAGGGTGGTGGCTGAGGCTGTTCTGTAAGGTATTGGAGGATCCCGTTACCGGATCGATTTCTTATTATTGCTTTCGATCATCGGGAACATTAGGTTCTTCGTTGTCGTTATTTTATTTGTGTCCCAGCGGCTGTTTGTTGTTCGTAATGAAGCTAACAACGGCAGAAAATACAAATACAGTAGACGTTAACGTGTTCGTTTGGTGCTTAGTGTTGTTACGCTGATTTTAATGGGCGGCTAACAGTAAGATTTGCAAAGAATGCTTTTACATTTGCTTTCATTTTTTTAAAAGCGGCAGCGTAGTATGCTCGGCGTAATTCGTATGCTTTTTCTACATAAAAATCAGTATCAAGGTTACCAAAGCTGTCTTGTTTGTAATCGGTTTTCATAATGATTCTCCTAAAAGTAAGTCATATTTGACACTG
>CAXBGJ010000045.1:0-18962 GCA_963975045.1 uncultured Marinomonas sp.
AAAGGTTATTTACTCGCAGAGCAAAATACCTATATCGTCATTGGTGGTGCCAACGTAGACATAAATGGCCACAGTAGTGCGGTATTAACCACTCATGATTCTAACCCAGGAACCATCAGCCAAAGCCCAGGTGGCGTAGGCCGAAATATTGCTGAAAACTTAGCTCGCCTAGGTGAGCACGTACATTTGATTGCGTCAATTGGGTTGGATCAGCGTGGTAATTGGCTAATAGAACAAACTCGTGCAAGTGGCGTAGAAACACATAATATCTTGCGTCATGACACCCTACCCACTGGCACCTACTTAGCCATCAACAATGACAGTGGGCAATTGCAGGCTGCTATTGCTGACATGCGAATCATCGACACACTCGATGCGCAAAAACTCAGCAGTAAACAAGCTTTATTGCAAAGTGCTTATTGCGTCATCATTGATGCCAACCTTTCCTCCGACACCATCGAATGGCTCGCACGACAATCGCTTTCTGCTCAACTTGTTGCCGACGCGGTGTCCACAGCGAAAGCGTCTAGATTACGGCCCATATTAGCGAAATTAACCTTATTAAAAGTCAATCAAGATGAAGCAAGAGCCATTCTTGACTCAAATGAAACTGACCCCAATAAACTCGCAAAAGCCTTACTTGATGCAGGTGTTGATGAAGTATTGCTCAGTCTAGGCAGCCAAGGTGTTCTTTTTACCAGCGCAGAATACAGCCAACAAAAAACCTGCTACCCGACGGTACCGGTCAGCGATACCGGTGCAGGAGATGCTTTATTGGCGGGGTATTTAAGTGCTTGCCAACAAAATAAAAGCCTCGATCAATCTCTCTCTTTTGCCCTAGCTTGCGCGGCGATGACATTAGAAAGCGCTCATGCAAACTACCCAGAACTCACTGTTCAAAACGTCACTCAATGGATAGAAAAACTATGAACCAATACCTAGATATACACCCTGATGTTGCCGCCGCCATTGCCGCGGGCAAACCTGTTGTTGCCCTTGAAAGCACTATTATTTCTCATGGTATGCCATGGCCACAAAATGCCGAAACCGCTAAGAAAGTGGAACAAATCATTCGTGATAACGGCGCAGTACCCGCGACCATCGCCATCATTGATGGACGCCTTAAAGCAGGATTAAGCGATGAAGAAATAGACACCTTAGCCAAAGCCGGTTTGTCTGTAACGAAGTGCTCACGACGCGATTTGCCCTTTGTTATTGCCCAAAAACAACATGGCGCAACAACCGTAGCAGCGACAATGATTATTGCGGCAATGGCCGGTATTAAAGTGTTTGCAACAGGGGGAATTGGCGGTGTACATCGAGGCGCACAGCAAACATTTGATATCTCAGCAGATTTGCAAGAGCTAGCAAAAACCAGTGTGGCGGTTGTGTGTGCTGGGGCGAAATCTATTCTAGACCTTGCGTTAACACGTGAATATTTAGAGACTCAGGGCGTCCCCGTATTAGGTTACAAAACGGACACTCTACCCGCTTTTTACACTCGCGAGAGCGATCAAACCGTCGACTATAACCTACAATCCGCAAATGACATTGCGAGTTTCCTCAAAGCAAAATGGGAAATGCAATTGCATGGCGGGGTGATTATTGCCAACCCTATTCCAGAAGAATTTGCGATGGATAAAGCCGCGATAGATTCGGCCATCAATCAAGCATTAGCTGAGATGAAAGAACAAGGGGTTGCTGGTAAAGAGTCCACCCCTTTCTTATTGGCGCGCGTCGCTGAATTAACGGGCGGAGATAGCTTAGCAAGTAACATTCAGTTGGTGTTTAACAACGCTCGCCTTGCCGCTAAAATTGCCATCGCACTCTAGAAAAGCACATAAGAAGACAATTACTGGCCGCCATCTTAATTCTGCCAGTAGTTGTCTTTCCAATAGTCTATTTGATCGTCTTCGAGGAAACTCCACGCGACAAATCGACTAATCTTTTGACCTTGAGCCATGTCAATCGTCTTAACGTGGCGAGCACCAACGTCTTTTAACGTACGGTAGATGGCGTCTAAATTCCCCTGACGCGCCACCAAGGAAGTAAACCAGAAACAACGATCGGCGTATTGAACACTTTCTTTTACCATTCGAGACACAAAGCCAGCTTCCCCACCATCACACCATAATTCAGGCGCCGTACCACCAAAATTTAAAACAGGCTTTTCTGCGCTCGATTTTTTACCTTTTACCCCCCGCCATTTACGCTGTGATTCATCTATCATCGCCGATTCACTGGTATGAAACGGTGGGTTGCACAGCGTTAAATCAAACCTGTCTTTTTCTTCCCACACGCCATCAAAGATCTTAGCCGAGTGAGTTTGCAAACGAGCAATAACCGCACCTTTCAAACAGGGATTGGATTTTATAATGGTATCGCAGGTCGACACGGCAATAGGGTTCACATCGGAACCAACAAATTGCCAGCCATATTCTTGATGTCCGATAATAGGATAAACACAATTCGCCCCCACACCGACGTCCAAAATTTTGACTGTTTTTCCACGCGGAATCACGCCTTGATTACTGGTCGCTAATAAGTCGGCTAAATAATGAATGTAATCGGCTCGACCGGGAATTGGCGGACAAAGGTAACTCGGTGGGATGTCCCAAAATGCAACGCCATAAAAGTGACTGAGTAAGGCGCGGTTTAAGGTTTTAACCGCATTAGGATTAGCAAAATCCACTGACTCATTTCCATACTGGTTGAGTTGGATAAAACCAGAAAGCTCGGGGCAAGAATCCGCCAAGAGTGCAAAATCATAACGCGCACGATGCGGATTACGAGGATGAAGCTCTAGTTTATTGGTGCGTTTGCTTTTCGTATTCTTGCTTTTTAAGACCACGTTAATGCCATTGAGTTAAACCAAAAGGGGAGTATAACTGAATTCCTGATCATGGACTAAAGTGTGTAACCGTCACTCTTTAGGATACGGAATTAAAGCTTTGACGACCCGCTCGCAAATACCTCTGAACCAGATCACACCAGGATCGTTCTCCACAGATTTTGGCCAGCTTGAATAATAATGAATAAAAGGAAAATCCATCGGAAGGTCCTTAATAACCAAACCAAATTGCTTTCGAAAACGTTCTGGTAACAAACCGCTGTTGCTCATTAATAAAGACGTTCGACCTACGGTTTCCAGCGCTGCCAACATATAAGGAGTACGAAATGCAAAATGACGCTCTCTTGCACGCTCACCTAACAATGCATCGCTAAACACAGGGTTAGAACCGCCTAAATTCACCAATACATGAGAATAAGCCAAATAGTCATCTAGCGTGATGTGCTCTTTCGCGGCTAATGCATGATTGGCAGACATAACGCAGCGAAATTTTTCACGTCCGAGTAGGTTTTTCTCAAAACGATTAGGAAGCTGTATGTACTCGCTACACAAAGCCAAATCAAGGGAGTGTTCCGCTTGGCTAAGCAAACTTGTTTCGGTCAGCGTGCTGGTTTCTAACGAAGCAAAAGGCGCTTCTCGATAGAATTGTTCAGCAATCGCGGGCATATAGACTTGAGCCTGATAATGCGTCGTTTGCATACGAAAAGTACGATAACTGCTTTGCGGCTGGAATTCAGACTCAGCCCACAATCCTGCCATTTGCTCTAGCATGAGCTTTAATGGCGCTTCCAATGCTAACGCTTTCGATGTTGGCACCATGCCTTTTGCCGTACGAATAAACAAGGGGTCATTAAAGGCATTACGCAGTCGATTAAGTAATCGACTCATGGCGGACTGGCTCAGATACAAGCGATCCGCCGCGCGACCAACATTACGCTCCTCCAGTAAATATAACAGTCCTGTGAGTGATTTAAGGTCCAAATGCTGTAATGCGCTGGGGATCATAACCAAATTCCGATTTATGCATAATGATTAGGCCTATTATGCATTGGCTTTAATGAAGGAGGAAAGCCATTATGGCAAATCAGAACAACTTCTTTTATATAAGGTTATCGTTATGCCAACCGCCAAGCAGACTTTTTTGTACGGGCTCTTCTTTAGCTCCATTACCGTACTGTTTTGGGGAATGTTACCAATCGCCTTAAAGCTCTCAGGGGATTTCTCGGACCCCATTACACTCACTTGGTTGCGTTTCTCTGTGGCTGGTATCATTTTGGGGTTATGGCAATGGCAGCGCGGCAAACTGGGAGAGTTCAAAAGCCTTCGTAAACAGGATTGGTTACGCCTGGCAGCGGCTGGCACGTTTTTGATTGTTAACTACACCACTTTCGCTTGGAGTTTGGACTTTTTGCTGCCGGGTTCCGCGCAACTCAGTTTCCAGATCGCACCACTATTTCTGGCATTAGGTGGCTTATTCTTTTTGAAAGACACCATTCACTGGCAACAGTGGATATGTTTCGTTGGCATTGGATTAGGCATGTTGATTTTCTTCCATCCTATTTTGGGACAAGGAAATCAAGGCTCAATCTGGGTGGGTTTTGCGATTGTACAATGCTCTGCAGCGGCGTGGTCTATGTATGCGTTGTTACAAAAGTCTTTGTTCCAACGCTTAGCGCCGTCCAATATCCTATTAGCAATTTATGTCTATGCATTGATTGTCATGCTGCCTTTTGCATCCCCTAGCACCTTATTAAGCATGTCTTCAGACGACGTTTGGATTGCGGCATTTTGTTGTCTCAATACACTGATTGCTTATGGCGCTTTTGCTCAAGCCATGCGGTATTGGCAAACCGTACAGGTGAGCGCTTCCGTCGCATTAACGCCTGTTACGGCTTTTATTTTAACAGAGTCTTGTGTTGCTCTTGGTTGGTGGACAGGCATCATCAGCTCTTCCCATGCCGATTTCTTAAGCTTGTTTGGTATGTTGATTGTAATCGTCAGCGCCATTAACGTGCAGTTGATTAGCGCAAGGGTTCAACGTAAAGCGGCCTTACTTGCAAAACCACTGAGTAACGTCGTCTAAGCTGAATGTGACGCTTATAGCCACATCGTAAAAGGAATAATTGAAATACCTAAAATGAGCAGGACAGCGACCAAGGTAAAAAGGGCTTCTGCTGGGTTTTGACGAGTATGCTGTAGATAACCCAATACCCATTGCCCAACCGTGATAGGTCGCATTGTTTGGGCACGAAGCATTTGATCTTCTCGAATAAGCGCCGATGCTTTTAATGCTTGCTCTTTGTCTTTAACCCAAAGCCCTGCCATGGATATTTGCCAACGACCCGCATTCGTTTCATAAAAACCGATGTCATGATCGGTTAATAATTGACGTATCTCATCCGCCTCTTCATCAGGAACATATTTAAGCCGAAATACCAGAGTCGCCATGTCATAACCTTGAGCGTGAAAAATGAAGCGCTAAAGAGTAAGAGAAGCCAGCCAATAATACAATCTTGCATCGCCAAACTGGCTCTACTTGGTTGCGTTTTTCTCGACCCAAGCAATAACTTGCTCTTTCGGAAGAGGACGACAGAAATAATAGCCTTGTACTCGATCCACTCCTAGCGCTCGGACCGCATCAAGTTGATCTTCGCGCTCGACACCTTCGGCCACCAACGCCATGTTTAACTCTTTTGCTAGCTTAGTGATCGAGGTTAAGATCTGACGCGTAAACTGATCGTCTTTTAAACTGTCGATGAAAACTTTATCCAGCTTTAACGTGTCGTATGGGAAACGACGAAGGAAATCTAACCCTGCGTAACCAGTTCCAAAGTCATCCACAGACAAGCGAATACCTAATGCTTTAATGTGTTCAAAGCGACTCACCATCAGTGGCAGTTCAATGTCCGTTAATGCACTGGTTTCTGTAACCTCAAGACCTAAGCGACCTTTTAACTCTGGGTACTCTGCAAGAATGCCTTCCAAATTCGGAGCGAAGCTTTCTTTGAGTAAACTGTATCGATCTACATTCACAGAAATTTTTATCTCTTTTAGCGGTTCAGGGTACTCACGATAAAAGTCCCCCACCTTGCGAACCACCATCCAAGTAAGGTCATCTATCAAACCAAGGCGTTCTGATGTTTCAACAATCACAAGAGGAGAAATTTGACCATGATGAGGAGAGTGCCATCGAATAAGCGCCTCCATTTCATGAAGACCACCAGCTTTAAGTGACACAATCGGTTGGAAATGTACGTCCATTGAATTATTTTTGATCGCTCTTTTTATACTCAGCGGTAAAGAGTGACAATAATATAAAATCCCACCGTGAACGGCATAAAAAATAAGACAAAACAAAACACAAAAAAGAAAAACAAAAGGCAGCAAAGAGACTAAATGGCTCCAATACAAGCTGGAGGGAGAAAACACCACTAAACTGATGGCCCAGTCATCTAATGACTCAACTCGCTTAGCCAGCACCGACGATTCATGGCTATATTCGCTAGACACCACCGCTTGCTTACCAATAGTCAGTTCATATGGGAGATCAGGCAACAACAAGTGATTCACGTCTATCACTAAGCTTTGAGGTGGCGCCAAACCATTTATACCCAAACCATGCGCGCCTTGATAAAAAGCAAAAAAGGTACTTTCTCCAAGGCTATGAGAGCGCACCAAAGAAACAGTTTTGTGCTCGCTACTGTCTTTTATTCGAGTTGCAATGGACGAAAAAATGGCAAAATCTCTTGGCCCATAGGTTGTGCAATAAATACGAAAGTCGGCGTTAAACAGACCAAACTCTTTAAAGGTTGGTGAATAGAATGTTGCACGTCGTAATTTATCAACGTCACCTTTCTCACAAGAAAGTTGGCTGTTATCAACGACGTGTTTTAGCTCTAGGAAAATATCATTCATTCGATGTGTTAATACATCTTTTGCAGAATCTGCTCTCTCCTCTAAATCCTTTAGTTGATAGACATAAAGTCCCAGCATAAAAACAAATAAACTTAGGAATAGAGAAATAAAACCATAATAAAAGAAGAACCTTTTTTTAGAAGGTACTATTGAGCTGATATGTCTAAACATTAAGCAACCTCCTATTCCATGAACGTTGATATAAATAAAATTTATTTGTAAAAAAGCGTTCCTGATATCAAATAATTACACACAAGTCTCTTTACACCAATATAAAAGGCTGCCCGAAGGCAGCCTTTTATGAAAAAAATAGAAAATATAGTACTCATTTAAAAATGAAATACATCTTAGTAATATTTAACCCATCATTATATTCACACATAAGATATTCATTAGAATTATATACCCGAGTTTATTTTTTCAATCACAATGGATAAATAACCTACTTCGACGCCAAATTTAGTCATAATGGATTCGTTCATCACTACACCGTCTTTCACCATGTACATGCGGTCATCCACATTCACCTCCAGTAAATCGCCGTCATACGGAACCTGTAAAACATAATTCATAAACAAGGCGTTGCCCGCAATTTTAATATCGCCAGTACCGATAACGTCGTTCGCGGTGGCGGTATATTCACCATTATCATCGGGCGTCATTATCCATGTTCGATTTTGAATTTCGCCATCATCAAAAGTAAAAACTTCGGCAAGCGTTCCAACACCGTCTTCCCAATCGCCTTCTAACGTGGCGTTAAAGTAGCGTATTACTTCGCCGCTGCGATTCTTTAAAATGCCATGTGCCTTTAATGATCCCGAGAAGAAATCTTGCAGATCAAATTTAGGCTCATTCTTTGCGTACAAGGACACATCTGGTGTAGAGCACGCGGATAGCAAAAGGACGCTCATAAAAGCAATAATAAGCGGCGAAAAAAAACGTTTCATCATGGATTTCATAACATCACCTAAAAAAGATCGAACTTATAAATAGCGATATTGAATATCGACACTTTGGTATTTACCCTGCGAATCACAAATATTCGCACGGCCAGTAAATCGTAATAGCCTTTTCTGAACTGGTTCGTATGCCACAATGATGGGATCGACTGCGAGCTTCACAAACCAAGATACTGGAGTAAGAGAGAAACATTCCGCTCCTTTTTGAGTTCCTTGAACACAAGACGCTTGACTGAATCGAAAAGTAAACGTTGTTTGCTTACTCGGAACCAGGTATTCAATGTCCATCTGATTACCCGCTTCTAACGCGTCCCAATATTGTTTAATAAAGGCATCAAAACCTGCATCAACAACCATTCCTGCGACCAGTTTTACCGAGTCTTTTTTTGCTTCTGTGGCACTACTTTCCTGATACGCTATTTGCAACTTGTTATTCGTTTGCATAACGTCAATTTTTTCGCCATTACGGTCATTCACCTGACTAAAACTGGGTGTTAGAGCAGACTGAGATAAATCGATTGTCTTGTGACCAAACACAGTGCCATTAGGTTCTGAGTATTCGACTCTGTAGGTTTCATCACTGAGAGGTTGATGAGTCTCTCGATATAATAAAGCCCCTGTTTTTAAACTGTAAGCACTGCCCACAATGTTAGCAGAAGGTGCTTCAGCCATAACAACTGAGCTCAATAGAAAAGTAAAAAGTGCCATGACCAAAAGCCACTTTCTCGGTAAAGAATTAAGAAAACGCTTCATTGTATAATTTATCCTTACTGTTGAAATAGTGCCCATTTCTCAGCCAAAAAAAGCCCAAACGGCAGCACTATTGACCAAACACACGCCACAACCAATAGAGACAACCAAAGAGGGTCTGCTAGGGTAATACCTGCTAGATTCGCGCCGGCAAAATAACTCAATGTCGGCCCGATCGAACCCATTGTAGCAGCCAGTAAATAGCGAGAACGCAAGAAAGCCAAACTGTGAGCAAATAAAGTAGCGACACTGACCCACAGACAAAGTAGCCACAAAGGAGGGAAGCTATTCTGACTGGTAACATTGGCGCCAAAAGAAAATAATCCTAGCTGAAACAAAGCACCATCAATCATGATGCCAAGCGCCAAAAATACTCCGAGTAGACGCCACTCCCTACGAGTGTGCATAAAGTAGCGATCATGCAACAATAAATACGCCGCTGTCGCCACAAGAGCCCAAACACTGCCAGCCAATAAGCAGACGAACCATACGAGCTGAAACAGAACGGCATTAATTAAACGCTGCATGTTATTCGCCTCGTCTATTTTTGTTCAATAGAGAGCCTATGATCTGGCTTGGCAAAAATAAATTGCCCAGTACTGATCGCTCGTTCTTTAAAGCCACCTTCACAGTAAGCTAGGTAGAAGTCCCACATCCGGCAAAAAACATCGTCAAAGCCCATTTCGGCGACTTCATGACGCGCCGCATGAAAACGCGCCCGCCAATCAGCCAGGGTTCTTGCGTAATGCTCAGTAATGTCTTCCAACCCTATAATTTGCATGTCGGTTTTAGAGGCGATTTTATGAGCAATCACTTGATTAGATGGCAAGCAACCGCCGGGGAAAATGTAACGTTGGATAAAGTCCACAGAACGGCGAGCATAATCATAACGTTGATCCGCAATCGTAATGGCTTGAATGACCATGACACCATGTGACTTTAATAGCTCACTGCATTTCATGAAATAGCTGTCATAGTATTCATGTCCGACGGCTTCAATCATCTCGATAGAAACCAACTTGTCGTATTGACCCTGTAGATCTCGGTAGTCTTCTAGCAACAAGGTAATTTTATCTTGTAACCCTTCAGCTTCGACTCGTGATTTAGCAAATTCATATTGTTCTTTGGAAATGGTTGTCGTGGTTACTTGGCATCCATAATGTTTCGCGGCGTGAATCGCCATGCCACCCCAACCCGTTCCAATTTCTAACAGATGATCGTCTTTGCTAAGTTGCAGCTTCTGACAAATACGATCTAATTTATGAACAGACGCTTCTTCCAAAGACGCCTCTTTTTGAGGATAAACCGCAGACGAATACATCATGGTAGGATCAAGAAAGAGCGAGAAAAAATCATTGCCAAGATCGTAATGGGCCGAGATGTTTTCTTTCGATCCGTCTTTGGTATTGGCGTTTAATCTATGAGCTATTTTGGCGCCGATACGGCTCCAAATGGGTCGCTTTGCGTCCATTTTATTAATGATATTAAGATTGGCTACCATCAAACGAATCACCGACACCACATCAGAAGAAGACCACCAGCCTTTCATATAAGCTTCGCCTGCACCAATACTGCTGTTTAAAAACACATCTCGGTAAGTATGAATGTCGTGGATATGTATGTGAGCGATGTATTTTGAGCCTTCTTTGGCTTCGCCAAATAGATAAGTCTCACCATTTTCTTCCAAGGTAAGATGGCCAACTTCGAGTCGCTCTAACATGGTAAATACCATTTTACGCGCTAGGTTATCAAACCATGTTGTTGTTCGGTTTTTGCTCACTTTACGATTATCCATACTGACGGAGTTCATAATAATTAGTCTCCTAATGTGTTTTTCTACTTAGTGGTAGACGATGAGTTAGTAGGGTGTGAGTAAAAAGGGATCTTTTTCACCCAAAGCTTAAGTGCTTGCCAATAAATTCCAAATGCCACCTGCATCGTCATGACAGGATAGCGAAACAATACCTTGGCCATAGAAGATGACGTCAGCGGTATACGAGACAGTGATAACGTGGCATCAAACACACATTCTTCACCATCCAATTCTTTGTTTTGCATATGCACCGCTAATTTTTTGCTCGGTAAATTACTTCGCCAGTCATAAAAATGATCCATGGGGTGAAAAGGAGACACATGCATTGCCTTATTAAATTGAATACGTTGCGTTGCTTGGTTTGGATCACACTTAAATACATAGGCGATACTTTCGCCCCACGGCGTATTGGTGACTTCAAGCAACATGGCCTGCAGCTGTTCGTTTTCATCAAAGCAGTAATAAATAGTGATGGGATTAATAATGAAGCCAAAATAACGACAGTTCGTGAGCATGCGTACTGAACCGGATAACGCAAGATCGAGACGCTGATTCACTTGCGCCTGCACGGCCTGCTTGATCGGTAAGGCAGAATCGCCAAAATAATCTTTACGAGAAAACCTCGCTAAAGACCAAGGCGTCATCGACCACCAAGGGCTCATCGCCAATACATCGTCTAACTCATCCAGGTCAAAGTACATCATAAAAATACGGTAGCGAAAGGCATGACCACGAGGTGAAAACCGACGATGACGAACCGTGCCATGATAAATAGCGCTGTGTTTGGGGACGTAATCGTCTTTCAAATCACACTGTGTCTTACCATCCATTTTGTTCACCAAGTAATACCCAGTCCGTTGGCGACACGCACACCGCTCCAACACCCATCTTCATGGAAACCATTGCGCCAATAGGCACCACAAAACCATGTATTCTTGACACCATTAATGTCTGCCCAACGATCCTGAGCATTAATACCTTCCAACGAAAAAGTAGGATGAGCGTACTGATAGCGCCCTATTATTTTGTCTTCGTCGATCATGTCGGTCTGATTTAAAGTCACCACGTACGTAGTGTCGCTGGAGAAATGCTGCAAGATATTCATGTTGTAGCTGAGCGTCGCAGGCTTAGTTCGATCCGCGCCAAGATGATAATTCCAGCTTGACCAAGCCAATTTTTTCTTCGGTAATAATCTGGTATCAGTGTGCAGCACGACTTCATTATTTCGATAAGGAATGGCAGCAAGAATCACTTGCTCATCTTGTGTTGGGTCCGCTAGTAAACGTAATGCTTCGTCGCTATGACAAGCGAACACCACTTGGTCAAAGGTTTGCTGAGCGCCATCTTCAAATTGAATCACGACATCATGATCCGAACGCTGGACATGAGTGATGCGCGCACCCAACTGAATTCTGTCTTTAAACTTAGCAACCAACGGCTGTAAATACGCCGATGAACCACCTTCAATCACTCGCCACTGCGGACGGTCATTCACACTCAGCAATCCATGATTCTTAAAGAAGCGAACAAAAAAGACTAATGGAAAGTCCATCATTTCGTCGAGGGTCGATGACCAAATGGCGCTTCCCATGGGAATCAAATAATGGCTGGCAAAACGAGCGCCATAGCCCTTTTCTTTTAGATACTCGCCTAATGTCACACCTTCTTTTAATTGACCACTTTCTAAATCTTGGATGGCTTCTTTATTGAAGCGCAAAATGTCCTTCAACATGCTAAGAAACGGAATGTTGAAAATATTGCGGCGTTGGGCAAACAAGGTATTTAGATCATTGCCGCCGTATTCAAGTCCGGTACGCTGACAACTCACACTAAAGCTCATTTCGGTCGCTCTAGAGGGAACGCCAAGCTCGTCCATCAGGCGAATAAAATTAGGGTACGTCCAGTCATTAAAAACAATAAAGCCCGTGTCTATGGCTCTGGTACGTCCAACTTCTTCAACCTCTACCGTGGCGGTATGTCCGCCAATACGGTTGGCGGATTCAAATACCGTTACATCATGCTGTTGTTGCAAAAGATAGGCACTGGTTAAGCCTGAAATCCCCGATCCTATAATGGCAATTTTCACTCATTGTCTCCTTAATGTACGTCGTCATTAACCAGCCACGCTGATGTATTTGTTAAATCTGTTACTGGCTGTTTTTTTTAGGCGCTAACAAAGAAAGCCATAAAGTCGGAAAATGTCTTCCGGCCCACAACATGGCAGACAATCGTTTCGGAAACGCGTACTCGAAAGGACGAGACGACAACGCTGAATACATTCGATTTGCAGCGTCATCTGCTGACATAAGGAAAGGCATGGAAAAGGTATTTTTTTGAGTCAATGGCGTGTCGACAAAACCGGGTAATAAGCACGTCACGTCGATGCCGAACTGTTTTAAATCCATTCTTAACGCAGATAAAAAGTATCGAACGGCGGCTTTACTAGCGCCATAAGCTTCCGCTTGTGGGAAAGCCGCTTGAACCGCTTGAGAACTGACGCCAACCAGATGAGGGCGCACCGCCTTTTTAAGCAATGGCAAGCAGACATCAACACTGTTTACCAAACCAAAAAAATTAACCGACATCACTCGATCCATCATTTTCCAGTCTGGGTCCGTGTCTGTCATATCTAAATATTCACACGTCCCCGCATTCAATACAGCACAGTCTAAATAAGGCGTGTGCAGACTCAGCGTTTCTCGAACCAAATCCACCTGGCTCTCATCGGTGATGTCAAAAGGAATAAACGTCAAAGTGTCATACGTCGCCAACAAATCCGAAAGGCCTCCTTGGCTTCTTGCGCTGGCAAAAACCCGCCAGCCTTCGTCTAAATAACGCTTGGTAAGCGAAAGGCCAATTCCTGAACTTGCTCCTGTCACCCAAACCACACCATTTCCTGTTGTATGACTCACTTATTTCTCCTTAAATCACATCGCTAGACGTTTTTTTAGCCCTTTGACGACAGCGCCTAATAAAGGCACATGCTCATAGATTAGCTCACCGAGATCATAAACATCTTCATGGTAATAAATACGCTCATTAAATTGCACTTGACTAACACCGCGCACTGTAATGACTTTATGGCCTAGTTTCGGGTGCTTAAAATGCATATTCCATTTGATATACGCCGTGTTGTCAGACACGACCTGATCCAAATACTCAAAACGACCGCTGTGTACATTGACACACATGGCGGACAAGTAAGCGTGTAATTTCTCCGCGCCTCGCAACTCATGGACAGGGTCTTTGAACCACACATCTTCCGTGTAAACATCGTCTATTTTATCCAGTTGTGGATGCTTCACATCTTGATAGAATGCTTTAAAGCGTTCTATCAACAAAGAATTTGCGTCCATTTTAGAGTCCGTCATACTTGCCACTTACCTTCACTGTTGCTTTTAAAAAGAGGGTTTTCATTTCTTATCGCATGAGTAAATAAACGTACCAAACAGACGATTGGATCACTATTTTTTTCGGATACGATAGACTAAAAGAAAAGCATCATTCGATAGTCGTACTTTTTCTACTGTTTACTACAACAAAAGTGATCCACACTGACACTAGGCTCGTAACTAAACCAAAGCGCACAAAGCGTCATGACCGTCTTCCTTTTTGGAGCAATCAATGGAACGCGCAAAAACATTACAACCCGATGAGCAGCGAGTGGCCGACATGTTTGCCATTGCTCAAAGCAGAGATCAAGCCGCCTTAGCGCGCTTGTTTGATCACTATGTTCCAAGAGTGAGGTCATTTTGTCTGGCCGCACAACCTGGCTCTAACATAATGGCCGATGATATCGCTCAAGAGGTAATGATTCGTATTTGGAACAAAGCCCACACTTACAAGCCCGAAGCGGCTTCGCTTAATACGTGGGTTTTTACCTTAGCAAGAAATGCACGTATCGATTACTTACGCAAAAACAGCCGCCATCAATCAGACATTGATCCTGAATACTTGTGGCGTAATGTGGTCGATGAAAATGCCGACCCATTTAAAGACGCACAGCAAAAAAGAGATCAAGAACGCATTCAGCAAGGATTAGATAAATTGCCATCAGACCAAAAGCAAGTATTAGCAAAAGTCTACTTAGAGGGTAAAACCCATAAAGAAGCCGCTGAAGAGTTATCACTTCCCCTTGGCACGGTAAAATCTCGCGTCCGCCTTGCTTTGCACAAACTCACTATTTACGTTAAGAGGTAGTACCGATGATTAACTACCATCCATCGATAGAAATATTAACCGACTACGCCGCGGGTTCACTGCCTTTGGTACATTCCTTATGTGTGTCTACCCATTTGGAGCATTGCCAAGAGTGCCAACAGCAAATTAGAAAACTAGAAATGCTCGGCTCGCACCTTTTTGATCAAGCAAAAACAGAAAGTCGTCAGTTAAGTAATTTGAAGGACAGCTTCTTTAAGAACCTAGGTGAACAACCTGTTGAAAAAGGTGTCGATGATCAACCAGCACAAGAAACCAGTCGCAGCCAGTGGGACGATTACAATATTCCTAGCAGCTTGCGCCAGTTCATTACAAAGAGTTACGACGACCTCACTTGGCTACGCTTATCGCCTTCTTTTAAAATTGCGACGCTTTATAACGAAGAAGGTGGTGCACAAATTGCGCTAACAAGAGTAAAAGCAGGTTCACACATGCCAACTCATACTCATACCGGTGATGAAATTACCTTGGTATTAGAAGGTGCTTTTTCTGACGAAAGTGGCGTTTATCGCCAAGGTGATTTTATCCATCGCGATGCCAGCCATAAACATAAGCCGATCGTAACTAAAGATGCCGAATGTATTTGCTTAACCGTGTTGGACGCGCCAATTGAATTTACAGGTTGGTTTACGCGCTTCTTAAACCCAATCATTCGTCGTTACCACCCGTATTCCCATGTATAAAAGGAGTATGAGCTAAGCCTGCATAGCCAATGATAGGTGCACGATTGTAGACGTTAGCTTAGAACAAGCAAATTTTGTGAAATTCTGGTATAGTCCTTGTTCAAATTAAAAACAAGGACTATTTATCATGGCAACTAAGAAGAAACAGCCGGCCGCTTCGGAGACGTCAGAATCCATTGAAAAGCAAATGCAAGAATTCCTGGCTCGTGGTGGGCAGATAGATAAAATCAATTCAGGTGTTAGCGGTCAATCTCAGCTAACAGGATCACGCCATATATCTCTAGGAAATAGCAAAACGAAACCACAGCAAGCTTAAAAAGTATTTGGTTTATCCAAAATACTCCACGCTATTTTCGTTTGTACGCCAACCCTATAAATGCTGTTTTAAGCCCATTCTGAAACGCAAATAGGTTGGCGGATCAAATCACTATGCCAGACAATCCTACAATGACATTCTTACCGACACAGGAATATTATGCTTACCGAATCTGATCGCGCTTTTTTTCGCCCTAAATGGCGTCGCGTTGTTGTCACTCTATTTTGCGTAGCATGGTCTGTTCTTGAATGGGTATCGAATGAACCAATTTGGGCCACCATCGCAGTAGGTATTACCCTATATTGTTTGTGGAACTTTTTTTACAAATTCGAAAAAGAAGACGAGCAAACACCCCCTAACTAGTTCCGCGATGGCTTACACTCGACATCGCCTAAAGCCCATCTAATTTTCCAAGCACTATTATGGCTGGTCATATTTTCGCCATACAAACGTCACGACTCTGTCATATTGACGCTCTACTCTCACTAATAAGAACTAAAAATACTTATTAGAGCGGAGCAACACTGTGATACAAGTCGAGCAAATGATTGCCAGTAAATCTCCTCAGTTTTTCGATAAAAGCCCATTTATTACGCGCCCTACGTTAAGTGTCTTAAAACGCTTATTCCACGAAAGTGAAGTAAACCAATTCCTGGAAAAAAACGACGGCTGTGTTGGCTTCGAATTTATTGATCGCGTACTGGATCACTTCAACTTTAGTTACCAAGTGAGTCAAGTTGATCGCCGAAATATCCCTGCCAGTGGCCGTATGATGATCATCGCCAATCATCCTCTCGGTGCTTTAGACGGCTTAGCGTTACTCCGACTCATTGGTGAAATACGACCCGATGTCAAAATCGTCGCTAATGATCTGTTAATGGGATTTGATGGTTTAAAAAGCCTCGTTTTACCCGTCGATAATTTAGGGAGGAAAACGGGCCGTCAGCAACTTAAAGCTATTATGAACTGTCTGCACAATGAAGAAGCCGTGATTATTTTTCCCGCTGGCGAAGTGTCTCGTATGTCGCCAAGTGGCGTAAAAGACCAACAGTGGAATCAGAACTACTTAAAACTGGCGCAAAAAACCAATAGTCCATTGCTACCTGTACACATAGGTGGCCGCAATTCCATGTTGTTTTACACCAGCTCACTTTTATATCGGCCTCTGTCTACACTTCAACTTGCCAACGAAATGTTTCGCCAAAAGAACCGTAAAATTCCCATGCAAGTAGGCCAAGCGATTCCGATCCAAGAATTGGCTAAGTTGCCATTGAGCGACAAAGAGAAAAATAAACTGGTAAAACGCCATCTGTACCGTATCGCCAAGGGAAAAAAGCCCCTGCTGAAAACAGAAAAAACGGTTGAGCACCCGCAGAATAGACAGCTTATACGACAAGAACTTAAACAGTCAGAGCACCTTGGTAGCACCAAAGACAACAAACAGATTTACCTGTTCAATTACGACCCTATGTCGGTCACGATGAAAGAAATCGGACGTTTACGTGAAATTGCCTTTCGTAAAGTCGGCGAAGGCACAGGTGAACGTTCTGACCTAGATAAATTCGACCAGCACTATCGGCATTTGGTTTTATGGGATGAAGAAGAATTAGAAATAGTCGGGGCTTATCGTATTGGCGAAGTCGCACGCTACATGAAAGAAGAAAAAACCAATAAAATATACAGCGCAGAACTGTTCCAATATTCGTGTGATATGGAGCCTTACTTTGAACAAGGCATCGAACTAGGACGAAGCTTTATCCAACCTAAATATTGGGGCAAACGCAGCTTAGATTATTTATGGTATGGCATTGGCGCTTATCTAGATCGGCATCCAGAAATACGCTACATGTTCGGCCCCGTGAGTTTGAGCAATAGCTACCCGCAAGTGGCAAAAGATTTCATCGTGACATTCTACCGATTGTATTTCGCAGACAAAGAACACTTAGCACGCTCTTTTACGCCTTATCAGGTCAATACTGAACACGCTGATATCATTTCAACCCTGTTTAGTGGCAACAATTACGATGAAGACTTCAGAGTTTTAAAAGAACAACTCAGCCATTTTGGCGCCAGTGTGCCAACGCTGTTTAAGCAATACAGTGAATTATGTGAGTCGGGTGGAGTTCGCTTCTTAGACTTTGGTGTCGATGCCGACTTTGGCTACTGCGTAGACGGTTTAGTCCTAGTAGACCTCAATACAGTCAAAGAAGCGAAAAACAAACGCTACCGAGGGCACAACGAAGTGAATCACCTCTAGCTTTATTGCTAGTTCACGACCGTGGATCGTGATGGTGACCATGAGAATGATGGTGATCTTGAGAGTGATGATGCTCATGGTCTGAGCGTTTAAAAGCAACCAGATACACAATTTTAATAACCAGCATCACGCTCAATGCAATGAGAACGATCATTTGGATATCCATAAAAACACCTCTTTATTATTGTTGGTGTCTTTTGAGTGTAGAACATTTAAACGTATCTAATTGTGAATTTACGACTCAGGACTGTATTCATTTCGTAAGCCCAATAACAGGGCATTAATACCCAATATAGAGGCGATTTTCACTCAACCAAAGACGGCTTAGACAGCACGTAATACGCTTTTTATCGGTAGATTAATCACTTAGATAATATGGCGTAAGTTTTGCGTGTTCTTTAATTAAAGAGTCGTTTCCTTAACCCTCAGGCTTTTGCAGTAGCCTAATTTTTTGTCTATCACTAGGCCATGGAGCTGAAAATGATCGAGAAAACATATTTAAAAACCAAGCCAAAATGCAAAGTGAAATTTGCCCTATCAGCAGACATGATCGGTGACGGCCAGAACGTTTCGGTGGTTGGCGACTTTAACAATTGGGACGCTTCCGCACATCCATTACGCAAACAAAAGTCGGGTATCTTTGCTTCTACCTTAAATCTAGAAATCGATCACACTTACCAATTTCGCTACCTTATTGACAACCAGTACTGGCTAAACGATGACATGGCAGACGCCTATGTACCGAGCCCTTTAAGCCAAGAGTCAAACGGGGTATTAAGCCTATAGTTCTCCTACGCCTCTTTTTATTTCCACTATCAAAAAGAGGCTATTCTCCTTATCAAAAGTCTTTTTTTTCGACTGACTTATTCACGCCATAAACGACGTGTAAGCGTCCTCTTCACGCCTTCCTCTTGATACCCGACTGCCATTACAGATCAAAAATGTGTACAATGATTTTTATTGAACGTACGTTTAACAAAAAACATTAATACCTCGATGGATCCATACAGAGCATCGAAACAGACTAACCAATAAGAGGCACATCATGGCACATCAGCAGCAATACATTCACGGCCGCTACCATGCATCCACCAGCGGAGAGCACTTTGAAACCATTAACCCAGCCACAGGGGAAGTGATTGCAACCGTTGAGCACGCCGGTCAAGCCGAGCTAGATGCTGCTGTTGAATCCGCCAAGAA
>CAXBGJ010000046.1:0-18803 GCA_963975045.1 uncultured Marinomonas sp.
TCTGGTAAGTGCTCAATGAGAAACTGTTGGTAGCGGTGAATATGTTGAGTCAGTACGATACGAACCTTATTCACATGAGCACGGTATTCTCCAGTATTGATAAATTCTGCCATACAAGATTGCATCAACCCATTTACCCCAAAGCTGGTTAAGGCGTGTTGATATAGATATGGCGCTATATAGCGTCCCGGAACACACCATCCAAGTCGTAATCCTGCGGCTAAGGTTTTTGAAAAAGAACCGCACCAAATGACGTAACCGCTTTTATCCCAATATTTCGCGGGCAGAGTTGGTTGTTTCTGATGACCAAGCTCGAAATACACATCGTCTTCTATCATTGGCGTTTCGTATTGTGCGGCCAGTCTGGCTAAGGCTTGTTTTTGCTCAATGGGCAGTGTCATGCCTGTGGGGTTCATGTTGGAAGTACTGAACAACGAGGCTTTAACTAAACCTTGCTGCAAAATGGCTTCTAGGTGGACTAAATCAAGGCCCTTTTCGCTAATGGGAATCTCAATCACTTTACGCGACAGCGCGCTGAGCAAGTCGAGTAAACCACTAAAACACGGAGAACTGATTGCAATGGTATCGCCTTCTTTAGTGAGGCTTTCGATGGCCAGTTTAACGGCGTCGATACAACCATTGGTAATGACAAAATCAGTGGCCGAAAAAGCAAGGTTGTTATAACGAAAATGTTCGGCCAGTGCGTTTCTAAGGCCGCAATCGCCTTGAGTATCTGGGTATTGAAAAAGATGTTTTCCTGCTCGCCGAGTGACGCGTTTAATGCAGCGTTGTAGTGCAACGCTAGGCTGTAATTCTGGCGAAATCATCGAGGTGCCAAGCGGGCTAAACAGTGCTGAGGCAGGATTATATCCACTTGACGGTGCAAAGCGTTTTGGGTCTCTTTGTTCTAATCCTTTTAGTTTTAAGTCATGAGCATTCAGCGTCGGGAAGGCGGTGTTGGTTATTTGATTTGCAACAAAATACCCTGACTGAGGTTGCGCATATATCCAGCCCATTTGTTGCAGGTAGTCGTAGGTTTTAGTCGCAGTAGACAGGCTGACTTGATGTTGTTTTGCCATCGACCGTAGTGCAGGCAAGCGGGTTCCAACAGGCAGTTTTTGAGCTTGTATGTCTTCAATAAAATTCTGAGCAAGCGTTTCGTATAGCGCCATCGTGTTCACTGCTTTTGTTTGTTTTTAAAAATGATTTTTTAAATTGTACTCTATTTTCTATTAAAAATTGATACTGCACTCTTTGGCTGTTTTTTCGGATACTGATGTGATTCAACATCACCGTTTGGCTAAGAGAGAAAATATGACATTACGAGACTTTGGACTGTTGTTTGCTTTGATGGCGTTATGGGGGCTGAATTTCAGTGTGATTAAACTGGGCGTGAGTACGGTTAATCCTTTGGTGCTCACCGCATTACGTTTTAGCGCTGCGGTTTTTCCTTTGATCTTTTTTATCAAAAAGCCCAATGTAAAATGGCGCTATTTGATGGCCTATGGTGTTTCTTTTGGTGTGGGCGTTTGGGGATTAACGACATTATCCATTGGCGCGGGGGTGTCGGCAGGGATGGCGTCGTTGTTATTAGATATGAGCGTAGTTAGTGGCCTGCTGGTGGGGTGGTTTTTCTTAAACGAGACGATTACACGTAATAAAATACTTGGTGTAGGGCTGGCTCTGCTCGGGCTTGTTTTGATTATGGTGGCCGATGGCGGCGCTGTGACAGGAAAAGGGTTGATCTTAGTGTTGATGGCATCGGTATTTTGGAGTTTTAATAGTTTGATTGTGAAGCGAGCGAATACGCAATCTATCTTCGCTTTTAATGTCTGGGGGATGTTGTTTGCGCCTTTGCCTTTGTTGTTATTTGCGGTTATTTTTGAAGGCACAGAGGTCATTGCTGAACTACCCAATCAGTTTACGCAATGGACATTGTTTTCTGTGTTGTTTCAAGCGTATCCAACGACATTATTAGGTTATTGGTTTTGGAATAAGATGATCATGAAATACTCCATTTCCAATGTGGCGCCATTGACATTACTGGTGCCGGTGTTTGGTATTTTGGGAGGTTATTGCTTTTATGACGAGCCAATCGAAGTGAGCCAAATAATAGCCGCAGTGCTGATTTTATTAGGATTATTTGTTGGGCAAATGGCGTTGCCAAAATGGATTCTCGTTAAAAGGTTGAGAGGTGATTCATGCAAGAAATCCACTATGCTTTGATATTAATCGGCGCTTTTGTTGCCATGGCGAGCCCTGGACCTGCGACTTTAGCTATTGCGTCGACTTCTATGAATCAAGGTCGAGTTCAAGGTTTGGCGTTAGCATCGGGCATACTGACAGGCTCATTATTTTGGTCTTGTTCAGCCGCCTTTGGTTTAGGCGCTGTGCTTTTTGCTAATGTCTGGTTATTCGAAAGCTTACGTTATATCGGCGCAGCCTATTTGTTATTTTTGGCTTACAAATCTTGTCGTTCGGCAATGGCAAATAAAACGGATGAGAATAAAATATTGGCTATGACGGAGACAAAACAGACGTCTTTGCGCTCTGCTTATTTTCGTGGTTTGGTCATTCATTTAACCAATCCCAAAGCTATTTTATTCCTAGGGTCTTTATTCGCTATGGGGATGCCGAGTTCAGTTTCCACACAAGGTTTGCTGTCTGTGATTGTCTTATTAACGGTTCAAAGCGCCTGTGTGAACTTTGGCTACGCGGTGCTGTTTTCGAATCAAAGAATTTGCCAAGGATATTTCAAAATGAAACGCACTTTTGACACTGTCTTTGCACTGATGTTTGGTGCAGCGGGTATTAAAATACTGTTGAGCAAGCTGAATTAATACGTCAGCTTTTGCTATGATGGATTTTATTTTTTGAGTGTTTCCTATGTACGACGCTTCTTTATGGCAGCCCAGTGCCGATGTTTCAATCTTACAAAAACGAGCTCAGTTATTGAAAGCCATTCGCTCGTTTTTTGATGGGCAAAATGTGATGGAAGTTGATACGCAATGTTTGTCACTGGGCAGTATTACCGACCCTCATATCGAAGTATTGACCAGTAAGACGCGTTCGCATGGCCAAGACGTCACCTATTATCTGCAAACCTCTCCAGAATACGCGATGAAGCGTTTGTTGTGCGCAGGCTCTGGGTCCATTTATCAATTGGGTAAAGTGTTTCGAGCGGAAGACATTGGTCGTCGTCATAGTATTGAATTTACTATGCTGGAATGGTATCGGGTTGGTTTTGATCATTGGCAGTTGATGGATGATATTCAAAGCCTGCTGGGTGTGCTATTGGATGATGAAACGCTTGTGTGTGAACGACTGAGTTATCAGGTGGCTTTTGTGCGTCACACTGGTTTAGACCCTTTCAGTGCAACCCTGTCATCGTTGCAAAAATGTGCTCATGAGCACACCGAATATGGTTTGCAGGAAGAAGATCGAGACACCTTATTAGAGTTGATTTTCTCCAGTGTCATAGAGCCTGCCATCGGTGTTAATTCGCCGTGTTTTGTTCACAGTTATCCGGCTACCCAGGCAGCCTTAGCGAAAATTCATTTGGATGAACAGGGTTTGCAAGTTGCCGCTCGGTTTGAGCTTTATTGGCAAGGCATGGAATTGGCCAATGGTTATCACGAATTAACCGATGCAAAAGAGCAAACTCAGCGCTTCGAACAAGACAAGCTAACGCGTGCAGATTTGGGTTTGGTAGATCGACGGTTTGATGAACGGTTAATTAGTGCTCTACAGCATGGCCTGCCCGAATGCGCAGGCGTCGCGTTAGGTGTGGATCGATTGTTGATGCTGATGTGCCACAAAGCTCATATTACCGAGGTATTGCCGTTTGCCCACACCCGCGCGTGAGCAAACGATTTTCAATTTGTTTCGTCATTATGCTGTTCTAGCCATTCGGATTCGCTCAACGGTTCGCAGAGGTGGAAGCCTTGTAAATAGTCTATTTTCAGATCAACTAGTAGTTGTTTTACTGCGTTGTTGTGGACAAACTCGGCTTGGGTCTTGATGCCTAAAGAGTGCGCGAGACTGTTGATGTGTTGAACCAGCTTTCGTAGTTTTTCATCAGTGTCGATGGTTTTGACGATACAACCATCCAGTTTCAAAATGTCTGGATTAAGGGCAATGAGCTTTTCTAGGTTTGAATAACCCGCTCCAAAGTCGTCAATAGCCAACAGCGCGCCCGCTTCGCGAAACTCGTTAATGATCGGGCTGATCCATTCGTAATCTTGTATGGATTCTGATTCGGTAATCTCCAATGTTAAGCGTCCATTAACGTGGTTGCGTTTAAAAAACTCTCGTAAGGCTTTTAACGTTGCATAGTGTTTAAAGTCTAAAACCGATAGGTTTAACGCGACATGGACATTGGGGTAGGTGTTGAGTATGCGCTCGCACTTCGACAACATGGCGAGGGTTATTTTGGCGTAAAGTTGCGTTTGTTTTATCAAATCTAAAAAGAACGCGGGGCTCACTATTTTGCCATCGATGCGTGCTCGAAGCAGGGCTTCAGCGCCGACTTCTTCGCCCGTCTGGCTGTCATAATAAGGCTGGAAGAAAGCCAGTATGTCGTCGTTTTCGAGGGCTTTACGTATCTTTAGAATCCAATCGAGATTTTCTTCTGAGGTCGCATGATCTCGTAAATCTCCATTCCAATAAATCGGCTGATTATTGATTTGAGCAAATCGCCTTGCTTCGCTGGCTTTGATTAAAAGGTGTGCTTGCTCGCAGAGCGATTCGCCCAGTTCATCAAACGCGGAAGCCATGCCAACAGACAGGCTGAGTGTGAGTAAATGCTCTATTTTGTTTATTGTGGAAAACTCTTGGTTTTCAATATCTTCGGCTAAGTTGCGAAATAATCGGACGATCTTTTTCGGCGCAATGTCACTGTGGATTGAGACCGCAATTTCGTTGGCGGATAAGCGGTAGCAGGTGAATTCAATACCCACCGAGTTGGTGCTTAATCGGCGCTTTAAATAGTGTGCTAACTGGGCAAATAAATCATCGGCAGTGTTGTAACCATATTGTTGATTAATAAGACGAAAGTTACGAATTCTAAGGACGGCGAGATGAAAAATATCCTTTTTGTTATTAAGGCGCCCCAGCAAAGAGAATCGATTGAGTAAGCCGGTTTGTAAGTCGTGTAACCAATCATTCTCTGACACTTCGTTAGTCGACGCATCATTTTTCGATGTGATATTTGATGTAACAAGAGAGGCGTGCTCTTGTTCAAGATCTTGAAAAGCATTACTGATCAAATTGAACATGGGGGCGAGTGAGTCATCTTCGTCCGCTATTTGAATGGGTTCCGCTTCGCGTTTTAAACCACAGCCAGATTCGTTGACGGCTAAATAAGTGAGCGCGTGCTGCATGATTCTGGTGCCAAATTGCGTGGTGAAAAATTCACCGAAACAATAGGTGCCATGCAAAGGCAAAACTTGGTTTAGCAGGCTGAGTTTGTCGGTAGGTTTCTCGTCTATAAAATCTTCGCGGCTAATGCAGCTGAAGATAAAAATACTATCCGGCCGCTGCTCATTCAAGTGTTGTATCTTCGGGGTGATAGAATGCAGCGATTGCGCAGGGTGAAAGTAGAGGAACTTTACCGAAGCGCCTTCTGGAAGCGCTTCACTCATGAGTATGCCGCCATCACTTTCCCAGCGTAATGGCACGGCATTAATTTCAACATTATTATGCACAGTCGTGAGCGCAAATCGATTGGCAAGCGTGATACTGATCTTTCCACCGTTGGATAAATATCGCTGGTAGATCTGTTGGGCTGGCAAATGGTCGATTTGCTTGATTACCTTTCCTTCAGTGGCGGTTACGAGCATGTGCCGACCAATGGCGATGTTATCAACAAATACATCACGTTGCTGTGATAGGCATTTACCAGCAATGCCCACGGCAATAGATTGGTTTTGATACAGTTTATCTTGATACAGTACCCAGCTGTTCTCATTGTCGAAAATACCAGCACGGCCACCGCTAATGGTTAAATCGTGTTGCTGAGAAACATTGAAAAACTCGTCTTGAATGGCGTCTTTTGAATCTACTAATACAATGTAGACATTGGCTTGTTTTTCTTCTTTTTCTGCTAAGAAAGGGGCAAACAGGTTTTGACCCGATTGATCTGCTTGATTGCCGTCGTACACCGCGCTGTGATGAACCAGATGACTTTTTTCAAAATAGGATAATATGAGGGTCGCGCCATCACTTTTTACATGGCCATTCGATATGTGTCTTTGGCTTGCCATACCAATACGACAGGCATCGGGGAAGCGTTGAGAGAGATAAATTGCCCACGGTTTGGCTTCTTTTATGGCCAAGGTTCCGTATAGTTGGATTAAATCCGGTGGTTGTATCCCTTCCAACTTTTGAATGAGGTCGTCGATTGATGGACAATGAATACTGATGGAATGCATTGTTATCCTATTGGTAGATATTTCATAAAATGTATTTTATTCATACGTCATGAGCAAAATGCCTGAAATGGCATTCGAATACAACATTAGAAATGTAAAAACAGAATAGTATATTAGGACAAGTTTTGAGTGAAAATAACCGTTTCAACATCAAATCATTTTATTTCAATAGTCTGAAGAAACATTTTTTTTGGCTGTATATTATTGCTCTTATTGTGATTTTATTGGCCATCTGGAAAGGCGGGGAAGTCTTAAAAAATCAGCAGATTAAAACCCTGCGCATTGATTCCTTCGAACAACTCAATCAGCTTGCCAGCGTTCTAGAAAGTGCGATTGCCAAGTACCAACATATGCCAACGTTATTGGCATCGAACGATAGGGTTAAAAAAGCCCTGCGCGATGGTTTCGAATCGGATATCAATCAGCTGAATCGAGAACTAGAGCAAATTAACCGCATCACCGAGGCGTCGGACAGTTATATCCTGAACATGGATGGCTTAACCATTGCCGCATCAAATTACCGTCAGTCGGCCAGTTTTGTGGGCCGTAACTTTGCTTTTCGTCCCTATTTTAAAGACGCTATTCAGGGCAAACCTGGCCGCTATTATGCACTGGGAATCACATCAAATCGTCGCGGTTATTATTTCTCTTATCCTGTGTATGAAGGCGATTCTATTATTGGTATCGCTGTTGTAAAAGTGGATCTGACCCAATTTGAGAAACGCTTTGCTAACCAACATTATGAATTTTTATTGTTAGACCCTGATGGCGTCGTGTTTAGTAGCTCGCGCCCCAATTGGTTGTATCGTGTCTTTGGTGAATTATCTCATGTGGAGTTGCAACGTATAGCGGACTCGCAACGGTATTTAGGTAAATCCATCGAAAAGTTGGCGATTGTTTACCAAAAACCCTTTGATGAAAAATCGCAAATTGTTGATGTGCTAGAAAATACTATCCTCAATGATACTGAGGCATTGCAACGTTTGTCTTTTTTAAGAATGAGCCGTCCGATTCGCTTATTAGGCTTTCAAATTTCCATCCTTGCACCTTTAAAAATTATTAATGAAGAGATCGCTTTATGGCGGGCTATTTTTGCTGGCGGTGTGACAATAACCGCCTTGTTGTTTGGCCTTGCAATGCTTCGTACTCGCATGCTGAGAGAGCGATCTGATGCTAATGAAATGACGCGTCATAACCAAGCCTATATTCGAGAAGTCATCCAAAATACCCAAGCAGGTTTGGTGACCTTAGATGAAAACCATAAAGTAGAGTCTTTCAATCCAGCGGTTGAAAAATTGGTTGGTCAGTCTTTAGCCCCTTTGGTCGGTCAGCCTTTAAATGCGTTATTTCAATCTGACGAAGAAGATGGACCAGATTTATCTTTTTATGATGACTTTTTGGCGGCGTCTAATGATTTGGGTATTAAAGTATTAACACGGGAAGGGCGCTTGTGTTATTCCAATCGAGTGTCGGTTCCGGTGGAAATGACCTTGTGCGAAATGCAGTTGCCTAATCGCCTTAGTTACTTGGTGACGTTTCACGACATGACGGAACGTAAACGTTACGAGCAAGAAATTACTCAAGCCAGAATTGAGTTAGAGCAACGAGTGCGAGAACGAACGTTTGAATTAGAAGGCGCCAACACACGTTTGCGCCATGAAATTGAAGAGCATAAAGGCACCCAGCGAGAACTGATACAAACGGCCAAGTTGGCGGTGCTAGGGCAGCTCAGTGCGGGTATCAATCACGAATTGAACCAGCCTTTAACAGCGATTCGAGCTTTTGCGGGCAACGGGTTGAAGTTTCTGGATCGCGGCCAATACGAACAAGCCCACACCAACTTGCAGCATATTAGTCAATTAGGTCATCACATGGGTGACATTATTGCGCGCTTTAAAGTGTTTGCTCGCAAAGGCGATGTTCAACAAGGCCCTATTGCGGTTCAAACGGCGATTATGGGGGCGCTCAAAATCATGAGTCCTCGTTATAAAGAAGTAGACATCGAGCTTGTTGTGACAGAAGACCAAGACTTTATAGTCAATGGTGACATGGTCTTTTTAGAGCAGGTATTGGTGAATTTATTGGCCAACGCCGCCGATGCTATTTTAGAAGAGCCAAACAACGAGCGACGCGTTTGCATTGAACAAACGATGACAGAGAGCCACGTTGTTATCTGTGTGCAAGACTCAGGCAATGGTTTAAGCGATGATGCGGTTAAACATCTATTTGAACCGTTTTTTACGTCCAAGTCGTCGGGTTTAGGACTGGGGCTTGGACTGTCTATTAGTCAGCGGATTGTAGAGGCGATGGGTGGACAGATCAGCGCTCAAAACCAAGTAAACGGCGGCGCTAAGTTTTGTGTTACTCTACCGCGTTTTATTCACCATTCTCCCCTGTCAAAAGCGCCTAAAGAGGAACGTTAATGCCCGATAGTAAGCAGGTAATATTGATCGATGATGAACAAGTCGTTCGTATGGCGATTTCTCAGACATTGCAGCTTGAAGATTTTGATGTTGTGGAATTTACCACCGCCCAAGGTGTTGTTGAGCGTTTGTCTTTGGATTGGTCTGGTGTCATCGTCAGTGATATTAACTTGCCCGGTAAAAGTGGCTTAGCGTTGTTCGAAGATGTTAAAAAAATTGATGCTGAAATTCCTTTTATCTTGATTACCGGTCATGGCGATATCAGTATGGCCGTGAGCGCTATTCGTGATGGCGCATACGATTTTATTGAAAAACCGTTCTCTAACGAAGACTTTCTTGATGTGGTTCGTCGAGCCTCAGAAAAACGCCGTTTAACCTTAGAAAACCGAAACTTACGCCTAGAGCTTGCCGCTCAAAATGCTCCTGGCCCTCGAATTATTGGCAATACGCCGGGTATTCACCGTCTGCGTCAGGCGTTATTACATGTGGCGGATACGGGCGCGGATATTCTTATTCAAGGGGAAACGGGCACAGGTAAAGAGCTGGTGGCACGATATATCCACGAACACAGTTCTCGCCGTCGTCATACTTTTGTGGCGATAAACTGTGGTGCTGTACCGGATTCCATTATGGAGTCTGAATTATTTGGCCATGAAAAGGGTGCCTTTACGGATGCGAAAACACAGCGCATTGGCAAACTGGAGCATGCAAATGGTGGCACTCTCTTTCTTGATGAAATTGAAAGCATGCCTATGTCGATGCAGATTCGTTTATTGCGAGTGTTGGAAGAGCGTCGTTTAGAGCGATTGGGTTCTAACACCGGAATCGATCTTGATTTACGCATTCTCGCCGCGACCAAAGTAGATTTAAAGCAATTGAGTGAAGGCGGTACTTTTCGCGAAGATTTGTATTATCGCCTTAACGTAGTGCGCGTGGATATTCCGCCGTTACGAGAACGAAAAGATGATATTTCTTTGCTTTGGCAGCATTTTTGTTTGGTGGCAATTGCGCAATATAAGCGTGAGTCTGAAGCGCTTTCTGCGGCCCGTATGCACAGTTTATTAAATTACGACTGGCCAGGTAATGTACGTGAGTTGCGTAATCTTGCGGAGCGCTATGTGCTGATGGGCGAATCGGGCTCTTTTGAGTTTGACCAGATTATCATCAACGAAAACAACCCTGGTGTGATGACCTTACCTGAGCAGCTAGAGCGCTTTGAAAAAACCTTATTGGAGCAAGAGCTGATGCGCCAGAAAGGCTCTATTAAAAGCACCATGGACGCGCTCGGTCTACCCCGTAAAACCCTTTACGACAAAATGCGTAAATATGGTTTGGACAAAGACATCTATAAGCAATAAAAGCATAAACAATAAAAGTATAAGCAATCCATCAGACATTGAATGTTTTTAGCTTTGTGTATGACTAATGGCGGTGAGTTTACTGGGATTTATTAGACTCATTTTGCTATTCTATTCTTCTTATTATGCTGTGAATGCCTGCCGTTTATATGACTTTATCCGCTTTATTTTTTGACCAAGTTTCCCCTCATATTTTTATCATGCTTGTTGCTGTGTCTGGGCTGACATCTTTCTTTACCGCAAGCTTTGGGGCAGGTGGTGGCGTCATGTTGCTTGGTGTGATGGCGCAAGTATTGCCACCTCAGCTAATTATTCCGCTTCATGGTGTCGCGCAGTTAGGGTCAAACGCTGGGCGTGCGGCGATGAGCTGGCGACACATAGACTGGAAATTGATAGGTGCTTTTTTACCTGGTGCGTTGCTAGGTGCTTTACTGGGAAGTTTTGTATTAGTCGCGCTGCCGCCGGCGGTTATGTACTTAACGATTGCCCTGTTTATCTTGTATTTATGTTGGGGACCTAAGCTGCCTAAAATGGTATTGGGGAAATGGGGAACCGTTATGGCGGGTGCGATTACCACGTTTATTACGTTATTTGCTGGTGCCACAGGTCCCTTGGTAGCAGCATTTGTTAAGCAAATCCACGCAGATCGTTTTCGCACTGTGGCGACGTTTGCAGCCGCAATGTCATTACAACATATTTTGAAAGTGACGGTTTTTGAGGTAGCGGGGTTTCCGCTAGAAGCTTGGCTACCTTTGTTGGCTTGTATGGTCATCAGTGGCGCGGTGGGAACGTGGGTAGGGCTTAGATTATTAAAACGTATGCCTGATCGCTATTTTCATCGCATTTTTAACATAGTATTAACGTTAATGGCGTTACGTTTAATTTGGCAGTCGTTTGTTCTACTATAAATAGTAAGTGCCTTACATTAAGATAATAAGTCGGCGTCTAGAATAAATACGTTTTTTTCAGGCATTTAGACTACAGACTTTTTATTAAAAACCATTAATACACATCTAATAAAATTGAAACCCACACAAACAAGACAAGAAAAAGTGAGAGAAAAACAGCAGCAGAGCCTATGTCTTTTGCTCTTCCACTAAGCTCATTCCAATCATCACCAATCCGATCTACAACAGCTTCAATAGCAGAGTTTATTAGTTCGACTATAACTACTAATAACAAGCTTACGATCATTATGATTCGTTCAATATTACTGACGGGAAGCATAAACGCAACGATTGAAAAAATAATACACAATGCGACTTCTTGTCGAAACGCCGCCTCGAACAGCCAGGCAGATTTAAACCCTTTTAATGAATATCCTGCTGCATTGATTACCCTACGAACACCTGTTGTATTTGGCTTCACCTTGACCTCTTTATAATGAATGTATGTATGTTGTAAAATAATTAATTTTTTAGTTTTAACTATTTGTTAAAACCAGCAATGTAATGGGGTTTACATTACTGGTCGATATTTTTTTACTTGAGCAAAGAATATTTAAACGCTATTGGCGGCAGCGCTGAAAAATATCCAAATCTTTATTATAGGCCTTGGTTTGAACATCCATAATGCCAAGTAAGGAACTGAAAATATAATCGTGAGAATAAGTATTGTTCTGTGCTTCATTCTTCAAACAGGATTCATCAAGATGCTTACTCTTCTTGAAACCTTCAGACATCCAAGTAATAAGTGGCACTGTTGTTTGAGTGGCCGGTGCAAATGCGTAAGGCACGCCGTGTAAAAATAACCCCTTCTCTCCTAATGATTCGCCGTGATCAGAAATATAAAACAAAGCGGTGTTGTATTCTTTACTCATTTTTTTGAGTTTATCAATTGCTTGGCTAATTACGTAATCTGTATAAACAATAGTATTGTCATAAGTATTAATGATCTGTTCTGTGCTGCAGTTTTCAATATCACTGCGTTGGCAATCTGGTAAGAAATGTTGTTGTTCTTTAGGGTAGCGAAGATAGTATGTGGGTCCATGGCTGCCCATGATGTGCATGACCAACATTTTATCTTCGCCAGTCAGATTAGAGACATCCTCCTCGACTCCTTCCAATAACGCCATATCAAAACAAGTGCTACCGTTACAGTGCGGATTGGTTTTAGCGTGATCTATTTCAATTTTTGTAATGCCTTTAGCGACGTTTTTATCACCACCATCGTTTTCTTTCCATAACAAAGAAATGCCAGCACGGTTCAATATATCCAATACATTATCTTGGTTGTTGGCCTGCTTTTTATTGTATGTATCACGCCCTTCTTTAGAAAACATGCAAGGAACAGATACCGCTGTTGCTGTGCCGCAAGAGTTAACATTTTGGAATGAAATGACACCTTGATTCACCGTGTAGGGATTGGTGTTTTTTGCATAACCATTTAAGGCATAATTTTGCGAACGAGCGGTTTCTCCAAGAATGAAGAACACTAATGTCGGTTTTTCATCCACAGTGTTAGTTGTCTTTTTGGCGTCTAAGCCAATCTTTTTATATTGAATAGGAGAAGTGAAGTAAGTTTCATTTATGTACTTATAAGTACTGTAAGTGTAATGGGTCGGTATAACCATCTCTCTCAAATAGCTATTATTACGCCCAACTGAACTAAAATCTTTGTAGGTAAAAAATAATACCATTACTAGAATAATAACAGACAAGGCAATAACCATAAGCTTCTTAAATATTCCTACACTTGGTTTCATAGGAGCCAAGGCAAGTAATATGGACGGTATGATCCCCGTTATTCCTACCCAAGCTAAAGACTGTAAGCTCAAATAGGTGGCGGCTTCGTTAATGTCTGTTTCGAAGGTATTCTCTATCATGCCATAGTCTACATTAATACCGTAAAACAGCATTGCGTAGCTAACCAGACTAGAGCTGATTAATAAAAAGATAAAAAAAGGTTTCGCGAAATACGGCCAGCAAAAAATATTAAATAGGATGTTCAATATTAAAAATATAAAGACAGGAATGGCTAATACAAAAATCACATGGACATTGCTTAGTTCCGATAAAATCTTATAAAACTCGAAATATATCGGAGTATTAACAACGATGGTGTAATAACACGCCAAGAGACCAGCCAAAGCACTATAAGATAATTGAAAAGGTGTCTTTTTTGATGCGTGATTTTCTTTTTTTTCCATGTGTATTCCTGATGTTAGTAACGTAATGCACACATGGTAGTCTCAGTATAGTGAAAAAAATGTTTACAATGTATTCAGGACTATTAGTAGATGTGATGAACGTATTATTTTCTATACCGCGGTAATATGACTTCTTTTAATCATCTGTTTACGCCTTTTTTTAAAGTAAAAAAAACGCCCCGAAGGGCGCTGAACTGTATGATCTTTTGTAGAACTGAAACCGTTATTGAACGATTTCTGGTCCCATAATGCTGTACGGTAATGCCGTAGACAGTGCTGGAATGTACGTTACCATCACCAAGAACACCATTAACACGAGAACAAATGGCATGGCCGCTTTTACCACGCGCGCCAAACTCATTCCGGTAATCCCCGAGGTAACAAATAGGTTCAGACCGATCGGCGGTGTGATCATACCGATTTCCATGTTAACCACCATGATGATACCTAGGTGAATTGGGTCAACACCCAGTTCCATCGCAATCGGGAATACCACGGGTGCCACGATAACCAATAGGCCAGAAGGCTCCATGAATTGGCCACCAATCAACAATAAGATATTCACCGCAACAAGGAAGGTAAACCAGTTAAAGCCAACCCCAAGCATCCACTCGGTGATCATTTGTGGAATACGTTCAGCAGAAAGCGTATGTGCAAACAACAAAGCGTTAGCGATGATAAACATCAGCATTATGGTTGTTTTTGTGCCTTCTAGCATGACTTTACGAGACTCTTCACCGAACAACGATGGGAAGAAACCACGTAGCATCATAGACAAGTTACGACCCCAAACAGGTAGGCCAGCAGCCAAACATACGCCGATGGATTGTTCTAATTTGCTTGCGCGTTTGTAGACGTAGAAGATTGCCAATGCAACCGACATGATCGCGCCCCAAACAGCACGGTCGCCGCCAGTAATGGTTTCGCTGTCAGCCCAGATAAAGAAAGACATGATTTCCCACACCAGGAAGAACGACACACCATAAACCGTACCATTAAAGCCAACACGAGCGTGCGGTGCGTCTTCATCGTTCGTCCATGTTTTACCTTTCAAAGGTCCCATATCACGGTAAACAAACAGCGCGATGAACATAGAGTAAACGGCGGCAACAACAGCGGCTTCAGTGGGTGTGAACACACCACCATAAATACCACCCATGATGATCACAACAAGGAACAAGCCCCAGCCCGCTTCTTTACCACCACGAATCAAATGCCCAAAGCCTTTCCATTCTTCTGCAGGAAGCTTCTTAATACGAGCGACCACATAAATCGCCAGCATCAACATACCGCCTGCCATCAAGCCAGGAATAACACCTGCCAAGAACATACGGCCAACAGAAACGTCAACAGACGCCGCGTACACAACCATGACGATGGATGGTGGAATCAAAATACCCAATGTGCCTGCGTTAGCGATGATGCCAGCGGCGAACTCTTTTGAGTAACCCACTTGCGTCATACCTGCAATGGCAATCGTACCGATGGCAACCACAGTCGCTGGAGATGAACCAGACAAGGCTGCGAACATCATACACGCCAACACAGACGCCATCGCCAAGCCGCCTCGGAAGTGACCCACACTGGCAATCGCAAAGTTAATTAAACGCTTTGCAACGCCACCGGTCGACATATAAGACGAGGCAATAATGAAAAACGGGATAGCCAGCAACGTATAGTGCTGACCAGCCCCAAACAGAGATATTGCAACAGACGACAAGGAGTCGTGTGAGAAAAAAGTAATAAACAATATGGACGATAAGCCCAATGAGATACCAACCGGCAAGCCAATAAATAGCAGGATTAGTACCAAGGAAAATAGAATGATAGATTCCACAATTAAGCTCCAGCGCTAGTCTTTCAAGACGTTTTTGTTTTCTTCGACAAGTTCTTGTGCTTCATGGCCACTGATCAACATGTCACGTTTGCCGCGTGCAATATCGATAAAAGCTTGCAAAGAACGGTAAGAAAGTAGAGCCAAACTGATTGGCAAAATAACAAGAACGATCCAACGATGTACGCGAGGGCGTAAACCAAACATTTCTTGTACGAATTCAGGGTAACGAAGTTCATTTGAACCTATGCCAATGTTGAACATTTTCAACCAATACTCGATCGCGCCACCGCTAACGTCTACGCCGAGCATAGCCAACCAAGTGGAATCAAGTAGGATCAAGCCGTACATCATCGCCGCCGCGGCACCAAACATGGACAAGCCTTTGGAGATGCGTTTTGGTACGGCATTTAAGACAATGTCGACACCAAGGTGAAGGCCTGTTTTGATGCCATAACTCATGCCTAGAAGGATTAACCAAGAAAAGGCAACGGTGTTAAATTCAAGCGCAGCATCCCAGCCAGTGTTGAAACCGTATCGAGCAATTACTTGCCCAAACGATACCGCCATAATAGAAGAGATAACGATCATTAAAAGATTTTCTTCTGCCCGCTCCATGACTTTTGGGAAGCGTTTTTCTAATGCCCAAAGGATTAGAATAAATATAAGTAAATAAAGATGCGGCCAATGTGCCATGGGGGTCTCCTAAACAAGTGGACCTGAACAAATAAAAAGCAGTGCTGCGTAGTCTGTAAACTGGCTTAACTAATCAATAGGTAAAGTATTGTTTTAAAGCGAGTGGAGAGAATCGCAAAAGCTGACCCAAAAGGGTCAGCTTACTGCTGGGTAGAGATTTAATTAAGCGCCGGCAGCGGCTTTGATTAGATCTTTACCAATGTAGCTTTCAAATTGAGTCCAAACAGGCGCCATGGTATCGACCCATTCTTGGCGTTGTGCTGGAGTCAAAGAATTGATCTTGCCACCTGCCTTCAAAATGTTGGCACGATTCGCCGCTTCTGCTGCTTTTACACTCAAGTTTGCTTCTTGTGTTACTTCATCCGCAATTTGAGTGAACTGAGCACGCTCTTCTGCAGAAAGGCTCTTCAAGAATTCAGACGACGTCATGAACAAGTAAGCTAACAACTGGTGGTTTGTTTCCGTTGTGCTGTCTTGAACTTCGTAGAATTTTTTCGTGTAGATATTTGACCAAGTGTTTTCTTGTCCATCTACAACGCCTGTTTGCAATGCGCCGTATACTTCAGAGAATGCCATCGCTTGTGGAGAAGCACCCATTGCTGCAATCATTTGTTTTGCAACGTCAGAGGTTTGTACGCGGAATTTCATGCCTTTTGCATCGCTAGGTACGATAAGCGGTTTGTTGGCAGAAAAATACTTCATGCCTGACATCCAGTAACCAAGACCAACAAAACCTGCGTATTCGTCCATCTCAGTCAATAGACCTTTGCCTTCTTTAGTTTTAGTAAAGCGAATGGCATGGTCCATGTCTTTAAAGATGAAAGGTAGGTCAAATACACCGTATTTGTCAGTATAAGAACCGAATTTAGACAATGATGGAGCCAATAGTTGAACGTCGCCTAAAAGTAGGGCTTCAAGTTCTTTAGAGTCACCAAATAATGTGGAGTTAGGGAAAACTTCAACACACAATTTGCCATTCATTTCTTTGTTTACGCGGTCTGCAAAGTTGTTTGCGGCAACGACTTTAGGGTGAGTTGTACCACCAGTAACGTGGCTAAACTTAACAACGCGTTCACCTGAATCACAGTTTGCAACGGCTGTACCGGCAGAAAGAGCGAGTGCTAAAGAGGTTAGTGCAAGGCTGATTTTTTTCATTTTTATAAAACTCCAAAAACTGAATTATTATTGTGTACCTGTTTTTTTAGCCTAGCTTTTTGCTATAGATAGGCAGAGCAAAACAAGTGATGCTTGGTCATACTGTTTACACAATCTATGCCAACTCTTTAAGTTTTTCATTAACATTATGATTTTAAAGGAAAATAATGTCTATTTTGATGATTTTCTCACTTAATGTGTCTTATCTAAAGAATAGAATGGGTGAGATTACACACAAAGTTATTTTTATTATGGGTGGCTGTCCGCTCATAAAAGTTCTTAATTCGCCCAGGCCCTATGACTTGCATCAATCATTTATACGAATGTCTGATGATTTTCTTTTGAGGGGTTGTGATAACAAGCATGAGCCTCATATAAATATTATGGTTAATAACAATTCTTAGCATGGAGAAAGAACATGACTGATATCGATATTGGCATAAACAAAGAAAGCAGAACGGAAATTTCAGACGGTTTAAAGCGACTTTTAGCAGACTCTTACACGCTGTATTTACAAACGCATAACTTTCACTGGAATGTCACCGGATTGCAGTTTCGTGAATTACATTTAATGTTTGAAGAACATTATACGGAACTAGCGACGGCTGTTGATGATATTGCTGAACGCATTCGAACACTTGATGTTCCAGCACCTGGAACCTACAAAGAATTTGCTAAACTCAGCTCCATTAAAGAAGTAGACGGTGTTCCAAGTTCATCAGAGATGGTTGATTTGCTTACCAAAGGGCATGAGCAGGTCATTAAAACAGCTCGTCAGGTATTAAAAATAGCACAAGGTGCGGACGATGAATCCACGGCCTCACTGGTGTCCGACCGTATGCGCATACACGAGAAGACAGCTTGGATGTTGAGAGCCTCTAAAAGAGCATAACAAGCCGCTAAACAAAGAGCATAAAAAGGGAAGCGCTTTACGGCCTCCCTTTTTTTTGGCTCTTTAATCAAGGCTTCAAGCTCTTGATCGCAACAGCTCTTCTACCACTGTTTTTAAATGCTTTTCTACCTGTTTCTTTGTCTTCAATCCAAAAACGGTGAAATCTATTTCGCTTGCTGATTGCGTTATGACGGTGTTTAGCAGCGAGTAATTTTTGTGATTCCTTGTTAGTTGCTTATGAGTCATAGCGTGCTTTACGAGGCGAGTGAGTTGCGCTCGAATAGTGAGATACGGCCTGTGGTGGTTCACAAACAGAGCGAGGTCTTTTTTGTCTTTTTCACTAAAAATAGTTATTGATGGTTCTTTGCTCAGGAGCCCCTTGCTGAGTTTGTTTGCTAAGTTCGCGTTCATATCTGGGTAATCCCTCGGTAAGTTGATGGCAAGATTGGCCAAATGCGCGTGATGCCAGACCAATGCTTTTTCCTGTGCGTTTTTATTTAACGGCTTTACCATCATCAACGAGTAGCAGCCGCTGGCTTGGTCTTTAGTTGTGCCAAGACGCACAGGTATAAAACCATTTTTTAGCCAAAAGGCGACGACATCAGAGGTTGCGGCAAAGCTGGTGCTAAGGAAGTCGCATGGTACGGTTTCATTTGTTAAGTGTTTTTTTGCCGCGGTTTCTATGTGATTGAGCAATCGACTCGCTAGGCCTTTGTTCTGTTCGCTTTGTTGAGTAGCGATACGGCTGATACGCCAGTAACGGTAGTGTCCGGCGTCTTCTATTCCTTCATGCGCTAATAAAGATTGCGGCACCAAATGACCACGAGGACGACGAGTTCCTTGCAGAACAGCTAAGCTAAGCTCGT
>CAXBGJ010000047.1:0-18419 GCA_963975045.1 uncultured Marinomonas sp.
CCCAGCATAGTCGCCATATTTGGACGAATCATGCCTGCACCTTTAGAGATACCAGCGATAGTATAAACCTTACCTTCAAATTCAAAAGTACGAATAGACCCTTTTGGCAAGGTGTCGGTTGTCATAATACCAACACCCGCAGCATGCCAATTACTACCAGACAAATTAGCAAGAGCAGCAGGAATAGCTGCGATAATTTTGTCTACAGGTAAAGGTTCACCAATCACACCAGTAGAGAAAGGGAGTATAGACTCCACATCAACATCCACCTGAGCAGCTAAAGCCTCACAAGACTTTAATGCAGCGACAAGACCCAATTTCCCTGTACCAGCATTAGCATTACCTGTATTGATCAACAGATAACGGCTACCAGCCAAACCTAAATGCTTTTGACAAACACGAACAGGCGCTGCACAAAAAGCATTTTGAGTAAAAACACCCGCTACCGAAGCACCTTCACATAACTCAAAGATAACAATATCTTTTTTATTAGGCTTTTTAATACCAGCTTCTGCAACACCTATTCTAATCCCTTTAATTTCAGGGATGAGAGGGAAATCGTGTAATCCTACCGCCATTTAAGCTTTCTCCAGTTAAATCAAACTACCGTGACATTGTTTATATTTTTTACCAGAGCCGCACGGGCAAGGCTCGTTACGCCCTACCTTAGGTTGCTCTTGAGCAGCATTAGACTCAGAAGCTGTATCAGACAGGGCATTCAAAGAATCATGAACCATACTCACTGTCGTTTTTTCATCTTGCTGCCTACGAGACTCTTCTATTTTTTCAGCCTCTTCCGCAGACTGAACCTTTACGCGAGTTACAATTTGAATCACTTCAAATTTGATTTGATCTAACAAGCCTTGAAACAATTCAAATGCTTCTCGCTTATATTCTTGCTTAGGATTTTTTTGTGCATAACCACGCAAGTGAATACCTTGTCTAAGCATATCCATCGTCTGGAGGTGCTCTTTCCAAAGTGTATCTAGAACTTGTAAAAGGACCTGTTTTTCAAATGCTCTGAAAGGCTGGACACCAGCAATGGCTTCTTTCGCTTTATAATCATCAATAAAGCTATCAAGTATTTTTTGACGAAGCGGCTCTTCATAAAGTTTTTTATCTTCTTCCACCCATTGTGAGACCGGAAGTATAAGGCCGAATTCATTACGAGCCTTCTCTTCTAATCCCTCAAGATCCCACATATCGAAGATACTTTGCGGCGGTATAAATTCATCAACGAGCCCTGTAACAACCTCTTCCCTCATAGCAGAAATGGCGTCAGATAAATCATCAGAAACCATCATTTCAAAACGCTGACGATAAATAACCTGACGCTGATCATTTGCTACATCATCATACTCTAGCAACTGCTTACGAATATCAAAGTTGCGACCCTCAACTTTCCGCTGAGCTTTTTCAATCGCATTGGAAACCATCTTGTGTTCGATAGCTTCGCCTTTCTCCATTCCAAGTGCCATCATCATTTTTTTAATGCGATCAGACATAAAAATACGCATTAAGTTATCTTCTAATGACAAATAAAAGCGAGAAGACCCTACGTCACCTTGACGACCAGCACGCCCACGCAATTGGTTATCAATACGGCGAGACTCGTGGCGCTCGGTACCAATAATATGCAAACCACCTGCAGCCAGAACAGACTCGTTACGCAGCTTCCAATCGGCCTTCAGAGCATCAACACTATCTTGACTAGCCCCATCGCCAAGTTGAGTTAACTCAACTTGTAAATTACCACCCAGAACAATATCCGTACCACGACCAGCCATATTTGTAGCAATAGTGACAGCACCTGGACGACCTGCATCAGCAACGGTCTGAGCTTCACGCTCATGTTGCTTAGCATTAAGAACATTATGTTTAACATTCTTTTTAACAAGGTAATTCGACAAAAGCTCAGAATATTCAATAGACGCCGTACCAACCAATACAGGGCGGCCTTCTTTGACTATTTCTTCAATGTCCAACACGATCGCTTCGAACTTGTCTTCCGTTGACATGTAAATAAGATCATTAAAATCTTTACGCTGAACCTGACGATTCGTCGGAATAACAATAACGGTTAATCCGTAAATTTGCTGAAATTCAAACGCTTCCGTATCCGCAGTCCCTGTCATGCCGGAAAGCTTTTCATATAAACGGAAGTAATTCTGGAAGGTAGTAGAGGCCAACGTTTGACTTTCTGCCTGAATCGTCATCCCTTCTTTTGCTTCTACAGCTTGATGAATACCTTCAGACCAACGACGACCCGCCATAGTTCGGCCAGTGTGCTCATCAACAATAACAACTTGATCATCCTGAATAACGTAATCTATATCTTTCTTAAAGATAACGTGCGCTTTCAAACAAGCATGGACATGGTGCAACAAAGAAAGGTTGCCTGCAGCATAAAGACTTTCGCCTTCGCCCAGCAACCCCTGCTCAACCAGCCAACCTTCAACAAAGGAGTGGCCATCTTCAGTCAGTTCAATGCTTCGTTGCGATTCGTCAAAAATATAATGCCCTGTAGGCTCTTCACTTTCGCTCTCCTCTTGTTTAACGAGAAGAGGAGCAAGCATATTAATTTTACGATACTGCTCAGAACTATCTTCAACCGCACCAGATATGATAAGAGGCGTTCTAGCTTCATCTATGAGAATAGAATCAACCTCATCCACAACAGAGAAGTTTAAATCACGCTGCACACGATCTTCTAAACGAAACACCATATTATCGCGAAGATAATCAAAACCAAATTCGTTATTGGTTCCATAGGTAATATCGCATAAATAGGATGCTTTTTTCTCATCCCTATCTTGACCCGAGAAAACGACACCAACACTCATATCTAAGAATTCATAGAGAGGTCGCATCCAGTTAGCATCACGCTTAGCAAGGTAATCATTCACAGTAACAACGTGAACACCTTTTGATGACAATGCATTTAAATAAACAGCAAGTGTGGCAACCAGCGTCTTACCCTCACCAGTACGCATTTCTGCAATTTTGCCTTCATTTAAAACCATGCCACCGATAAGCTGAACGTCAAAATGGCGCATACCCATTACCCGACGACTACCTTCACGGACTACCGCAAAAGCTTCAGACAAAATGGAGTCAAGCGACTCCCCTTTATCAAGACGGTCTCGAAACTCACTGGTTTTTGCAGTTAAGTCATCATCCGAGAGTTTTTGAAGAGATTCTTCAAGTTGATTTATCTGTGTAACGACTTTTTTATATCGCTTCACTTCTCGGTCATTCTTTGTACCGACGATTTTTTTAATTACAGTTCCTAACATCTTGAACTCAACGTAGCCAATTAGTAATAAATAGAGTCTACCACGGTAATGTGTGACAAAACATGAAATATCAAGGACCTAAATGCAAAAAAAACCAGGCATATAGCCTGGCTTTTTAAAATACGATCAAGAATTAATCAGTTACTACGCACCAACAAAGGCTGGCTCAACATAGGAAATTGGCGTTGTTTGTGCTTCGTCTTCATAAACAACATATTCCCAAGCATCCTGATGCTCAAGTAAAGCCAACAAAAGCTTATTATTTAACGCATGCCCAGATTTATACGCTTTATATTCCCCAATCAAACTATGACCAAGAAGATAAAGATCACCGATCGCATCCAAAATTTTATGACGCACCAATTCATCTCGGTAACGTAATCCTTCATCATTCAACACACGGTAATCATCAAGAACAATAGCGTTCTCCATATTTGCACCGCGAGCAAGATTATTATTCTTAAAGTACTCAAGATCTTTCATAAAACCAAACGTTCTAGCACGACTGATTTCTTTTACAAAAGTTGTTGTCGAAAAATCAAATGATGTACTTTGAACATCTTCACCAATAGCGGGATGCTGAAAGTCTATAGTGAAAGACAAACGAAAACCCGAATGTGGCTCAAGAGAAGCAAATTTATCACCCTCATCAACTCGAATAGGTTTTTTAACTCGAATGAATTTTTTAGGTGCATTTTGAGCTTCAAGACCAGCCGATTGAAGAAGAAAAACAAAAGGACTAGCACTTCCATCCATCAGTGGGATTTCACTAGCGCTCACTTCTACATAAGCATTATCTACACCCAATCCAGCCATTGCAGATAACAAATGCTCTACGGTACTTACCTTCACATCACCTTGACATAAAGCCGTAGCAAAATTTGTTGACCCAACCGCTCGTGCATCACCATGAATCTCAACAACTGGATTCAAGTCTGTACGAACAAATACAATGCCTGTGTTCACAGGTGCAGGTTTAAGTGTCAAATACACTTTTTCGCCAGAGTGCAAACCCACTCCAGTTGCTCGAATAATGTTTTTTAGTGTGTGTTGGCGTACCATTTTATTCCTACATTTTTATGACTAGACACTAATCTTTACAAAATAGTATCAATAACACATTTTTTATACAATCCAATGTACTTACATTGCATCTTTCTTGCTCAAACTAATCAGCTTGACGACGCAAAAACGCTGGAATGTCCAAATACGATAATTTATCGCCACTTGAAATAGAGCCTGAGTCAGTAGACCCGTTCTTTTCATCCAAGTTTTTCTCTACCATATCCACCTTCGTCTTCTGTGAAGGCTTCGGCACTGATGGAGCAACAGTTATTTTAGAATCACTACTTTCAACAACTTGCTCCACCTTAGCCATAACTGGTTGAGAGACAACAGATTCGCCTACAGCAGATTTCATTTCAACCGCAGATCGACCCTCTAAACCAGTTGCAACCACCGTAACTCGCATTTCATCCCCTACACTAGGATCAATTGCACAACCAATCACGACGGTAGCATCTTCCGATGCATATTCTTCTATAATGCCACCAACCTCGGTAAATTCAGACAAGCCAACTTCCTCGTTAGCTGTGATATTTACCAGCACACCTCGTGCGCCCCTAAGATTGATATCTTCTAATAATGGGTTATGTATTGCAGCCTCAGCCGCTACCCTTGCTCTATCTTCGCCAGACGCAGATCCTGTACCCATCATCGCCATACCCATTTCAGACATGACCGTTCTCACATCTGCAAAATCGACGTTGATCAAACCTGGGCGCATAATAAGATCTGTAATACCCTGGACAGCATTAAACAAAACGTTATTCGCTTCGCCAAACGCTTTCAACAATGTAATATTTTTGCCTAATACAGGCAAAAGACGCTCATTAGGGACAGTTATTAATGAGTCGACATTTTCACGCAACTCTCTGACACCCTCTTCAGCCACTCTAGCGCGACGACGACCTTCAAATGGGAAAGGTTTAGTAACAACAGCGACCGTCAAAATACCTAATTCACGGGCCACTTTTGCGATAACAGGTGCAGCACCTGTACCCGTTCCACCCCCCATGCCAGCCGTGATAAAAACCATGTCCGCACCAGTTAGCAACTGAGTGATTTTCTCTTGATCCTCTAAGGCAGAATCTCGCCCTACTTCTGGATTTGCTCCGGCACCCAACCCTTTAGTAATGGTTGAACCAAGCTGCAAAGAAACCCCAGTCTCGAATCCTATCAACGCTTTAGAGTCAGTATTGGCACATATAAACTCAACACCTTCTAATCGGTTTTCTAGCATATGACGGACAGCATTACCACCGCCACCGCCAACACCTATAACTTTAATTACAGCATTATCTGATAAATTATCTTCAGCTAAATCAAAGACATTCATGGGCTTATTGCTCCTCAATAAATTCACAATCAATTCTGACTATATATAACTTTGAAACCAGTGTTTAAATTTCTGCCACGCCTTCGTTGCACTGAAGGATGGCCCGATTTCTTTAGGAGCCAGAACTGATGATTCTCGTTTAGTTTGCGTCTTAGACATCATCCGTTTCGAGATTTCGGTTACTTCAGCCTCTTTACTACCATAAACCAATAATCCAACACTTGTTGAATATATAGGGTTATCGACAATGTCAGACATTCCTTTAGTACAATCTGGTAAAGATAATCGAACTGGCATCTGAAATACCTTCTCCGCCAACTCCGCCGCACCTTCCATAAGCGACGTACCTCCAGTAATTACAATGCCTGCAGGGATACGCTCCGCATAACCACTGCGTCTTAATTCATCCAGAATTAAGCTGTAAATTTCTTCATACCTAGCTTCAACAACCTCTGTCAAAGCATGACGAGTTATCGATCTTGGTTGACGATCACCAACACTCGGCACCTGCAAAACCTGATCTGTAGATGCCATTGAAGACATCGCACAGGCATATTTCACTTTAATCTCTTCAGCATGCTGAGTTGGCGTACGCAAAGCCATCGAAATGTCATTTGTCACCTGATCACCAGCCACAGGAACCACGGCAGTATGATGCAAGGCACCATCAATCCATACTGCAATATCAGACGTCCCTGCACCAATATCAATCAGACAAACACCCAAATCTTTTTCATCTTCACTCAACGATGATTCACTAGAAGCAAGCTGAGATAAAATGACGCCATCTACACCTAAACCACAGCGTTTGATGCATTTCTCTACATTCATTACGGCGTTCACAGCACCAGAAATCAAATGCACATTTGCTTCAAGTCGAACTCCAGACATACCAAGAGGATCTTTAATACCTTCTTGAGAGTCTATATGGTACTCCTGAGGCAAAATATGAAGCACTCGCTGATCAGAAGATATTGGTACCGCTTGCGCAGCGTCGATAACTCGATCAATATCTTCTTTCTGCACTTCACCATTTTTAACAGCGACAATACCATGAGAATTTAAGCTGCGAATGTGACTACCAGCCACACTGACATAGACAGAATGTATATTACAACCGGCCATCAACTCAGCTTCTTCAACAGCACGCTGAATTGACTGAACCGTTGATTCAATATTTATAACAACGCCGCGCTTCATTCCTTTTGAGCTATGAGAGCCTATACCGACAATTTCTAAACTACCGTCAGCCAGAACTTCACCAACTAAACAGATAACTTTTGATGTGCCTACATCCAAACCGACTATCATTTCACCTTCCCGGCATTACGTGTTGTTATGACATAACCTTTTATTGCTGTATAAAAAAGCAACAAACAGGCCAATATCATTTATTTTTTTTCCAACCCACCGCTACCCCATGTGGATAGCGCGCATCGACTGATGTTATTTGATCTATTCTACCCGATAAATCACTTTTATACACCGCAATAAAGCGCTGTAATCTTTCTAAAATCTCTTCTCTACCAAGCTTAACCTTGACACCATTGGTGAAAATAATACTCCAAGCACCTCTTGGCTCTAATGTAAGAGTAGCAACACGTAAAGACGTAAAAGCAAGCACCTGACTGACTAAACCAAACTGTTCAAGAACCACATCGCTCGAATCTTCAGGGCCATACAGTTTCGTAAGCGGCAATTGGGGGACCTCACGCGGCGTAATAACCACCGCAGTAGTGGATATCAATTGCCGATCTCCCCAGTATGCTAGAGGGGTATATTCATGAACAAGGACCTGCAACGTATTTGGCCAAACTTTACGAATTTCTGCACTTGCCACCCATTCCGATGACAAAACAACGACCAATGAGTCAGCGAGAGAAACGCCTAAAAGACTCTGCCCAAGTAAAGAAGAAAAATCTGCCTGCAAATCATCTTCTGTTACATACTTGAAATCGCCTTTTATCTCGATTTTTTGAATAGCAAACCAAGTATCAGGTGAATCACTACTTTGAAAAGAGGCGACTACTATTAATAAGATAGCCCCGATTAACGCTGCCATCCTCATAAATCAATCACGCTCGATTTTACCCCAAGCATTTTGCGCAATTTTCTCCACAAGTGAAGCATAGTCAATCCCAACATAATTAGCCGCCATAGGCACTAAGCTATGAGACGTCATACCAGGCGCAGTATTTACTTCTAACACCCAAAACACTCCAGCAGAGTCACGCATTACATCAACACGCCCCCAACCAGAACAACCTAACGAACGATAGGCATCAAGTGCCAACATTTGCAACTCATTCTCATCATCTTCATTTAAACCACAAGGCAACAGATATTCCGTATCATCCGCTACGTACTTCGCCTCATAGTCATAGAGCTTATGGTTAGGTGCAGGCTTTAACCCTATAGGTGGATAAGCCACATCGTCGATAACCGTAATCGTAAACTCTGGTCCATCTACAAATTCTTCAACCAATATATCAGAGTCATATTCAAGAGCTTTTAAAAGTGCCTCATCAAGCTCCGCTCGATTCATCGCCTTGTTAATCCCAATGGTAGAACCTTCTCTAGAAGGCTTAATAATCATTGGGTAAGACATCTGCTCTTCAACTAGATCCGCATCTGCATAATCCACAAAAGATAAATAAGCTGGCGTGGGTATTCCAATACCATGCCAAAATCGCTTAGTTAAAACTTTATCCATTGCAAGACCACAAGCCAAAGGTGAACTGCCTGTATAAGGTTTACCCATCATTTCAAGCAAAGCCTGAACTCGGCCATCCTCACCTTCACCGCCATGTAGCGCAATGAAAGCAAGATCAAACTCAATCGCTTGCAATTGAACAATTGGATCTAACTCAGCATTAGGACCGTAAAGATCAAGCTCTACCACTTGAAAACCTTTAGAACGAAGCCCTTCCGCAACTAAAGGCCCGCTTTGCAGAGACACTTCACGCTCTGCTGAACGACCCCCATAAATCACCACAATCACGGATTCTTTTAGTGTTTTTAACATATTAAATCCCGCTCACTGATAAATTCTTAGATACTGTACCAATATCGCCAGCACCTTGCGTAATAAGTAAGTCACCTTCACGTAAAACATTACTTAGAATAGAGCGCAAATCTGTTTCACTACCAACATGAATTGGATCAACATTACCGCGCTGACGAATACTGCCACACAAAGAACGACTATCTGCGCCGTTAATTAGCGTTTCACCTGCCGAATAAACATCCAGCAACAGCAAAACATCAACTTGGGATAGTACCCTTACAAAATCTTCATAAAGATCACGAGTTCGAGTGTAACGATGTGGCTGATAAACCATTACTAAACGCTTCTCAGGCCAACCGGCTCGAATTGCTTTGATCGTAGCCAACACTTCACTTGGATGATGGCCATAATCATCAACAAACATCACATTTGAGCCATTAGGAAGCTCTAATGGTTTCTGCTCTTGAAAACGACGCCCCACTCCTTCAAACCCCATAAGACCGGCCTGAATAGCCGTTGCATCCACACCCAAGTCAGTCGCAACAGCAATCGTTGAAAGTGCATTAAGCACATTATGGCGGCCCGGCATTGGCAAACGGATCTTCAACGGCTCACCCTCAGGACGATGCGCTAAAAATTCACAATGGCGCCCTGTTTGTACAATATCTGTAGCGTAAAAATCTGCTTCTTGCTCAATACCGTACGTCAAAACAGGACGACTTAACAACGGCAGAATTTCTCGAACATTTTCATCATCCACACACATCACAGCCAAGCCGTAAAAAGGCAAATTATGAACAAACTCAACAAAAGCGTGCTTAACTTTTTCAAAATCACCATCATAGGTATCCATATGATCCTGATCGATATTCGTCACGATGACCGTTTGTGGCTGTAAATGAAGAAAAGAAGCATCACTCTCATCCGCTTCGGCAACCAGATACGCACTGACGCCCAATTGCGCATTTGCGCCAGCACTGGTTAAACGCCCTCCAATCACAAACGTTGGAGCCTCACCTGTCGCGGCTAATATAGACGCCATCAAACTGGTTGTCGTTGTTTTCCCATGCGTACCAGCCACCGCTATGCCGTGACGGTAACGCATTAGCTCTGCGAGCATTTCCGCTCGGCGAACAATTGGAATACGATTTTCTTTGCCCCAAATTATCTCTGGGTTTTCAACATTAATAGCCGTTGAAACAACAATGACATGAGCGTCATATACGTTTTCTTCTAAATGCCCCAAATACACCTTTATGCCTAACTCCTCCAAACGCTCTATTGTAGAAGAAGACTTAAGGTCCGACCCAGACACGCGATACCCTTGATTATGCAAGACCTCTGCGATACCACACATACCAACACCGCCGATGCCAATAAAATGGATGTTTTGAATACGACGCATAGTAGGAATATCGTACTGAACTTTATTATCAATCATGTTTTTATCAACCTTAAACAGCATGCAACAACGTCTTGCGTCGCATTTGGACGAGCAACGAGCTTCGCCTGCTCGCCCATCTTTAATAATGTATCTTCACTTTCTACAAATGTAGAAAGCAATGAGATAATTTTTTCACAGGTCAGCTGAGCCTGTGGTAACAAATAGGCGGCCCCTACTTGCTCTAAATATTGCGCATTGGCAGTTTGGTGATCATCTATGGCGTGCGGATAGGGCACTAAAATTGAAGGGAGCCCAGCTATCGCCAACTCACTCACCGTCATCGCCCCAGCACGGCACAAGACAACATCAGCCCAGTAATAAGCCTGATCCATATTCTCAAGATAAGCCTCTACCCGAGCCTCAACCTTTGCAATTTTATACTGTTCAGAGACCACGTCAAAATTACGCAACCCAGTTTGATGCCAAACATCCAAGCGTTGAGTAGAAGGCCAGTTTAACAAAACTTGAGGGATAACATCATTAATCGCTTTCGCCCCCAAACTCCCGCCAACAACAAGTAAACGTAACGGTCGTGCTACGCCATTTCTCGGCATGCGAACTTGCTGTTCTAAAATATCACTTCGAATGGGATTGCCTACACTAATAGCGTTTGGAATTGCTCCATCAAAAGCCTGCAACTTAAGGTTAGCCACTTTAGACAACAATTTGTTAGTCGTACCAGCAATGGCATTTTGCTCATGTATCACCAAAGGAATGCCCAAAAGTCGGGCCGCGACACCGCCGGGGCCAGCAACAAACCCCCCCATCCCCAAAACAACGTCAGGTTTAACTTTCTGTAACACTGCGATTGCCTGACCAATGGCATGCAACACTCTAAAAGGCGCAACCAATAGACCCAGCACGCCTTTTCCTCTAACGCCTTTAATTGATAGAGAATGCAAAGCAATATCATGATCAGCGACAAGCACTTCTTCCATGCCGCCTTTTGAACCCAACCACTGGACATCCAATCCTTTATCTTTAAAAGCCTGAGCGCAGGCCAGTGCAGGATAGATGTGCCCTCCTGTACCGCCAGCCATTATGATAATTTTTTTCACATCGCTCATTTGCTGCTCTCTTTCACTTCGCCCGATCCGGTGGAATCGTAATCACTTTCTGCACGTCGATTTTCAACATCAACTCGTGCAATAACAAATAAACTCGCCAGTGTGATGATCAAGCTACTGCCACCATAACTAATCAAAGGAAGTGTCAGCCCTTTGGTCGGCAAAAAGCCTGTATTGACACCAATATTGATGATGACCTGAGCCAAAATAAGAATAGAAAAACCGAAACACATATAGGCAGCAAACGGACGAGACAACGCCATAGCGTCATGACCAATTTTAAACGCCCGACCCACCATTAGGGCAAACAAAACAATCAGCAACAAACCGCCAAACATACCGGTTTCTTCAACCCAAATAGAAAATACAAAATCGGTATGAGCCTCGGGTAAATAAGACAGTTTCTGGACACTGTTACCCAAACCCAAACCGAACCATTCCCCACGACCATACGCAATCAATGCCTGACTCAACTGATACCCTTCATTGAAAGGGTCAGCCCACGGATCAATAAAATTCATCAAACGCTTTAGTCGATAGCTTTCCGATATGGCCACAACCCCTAACATAGCAACCGCAGCGATCATCAAAAGCAAAAATTGATATAAAGGAGCACCGCCTAAAAAAAGCAATACCATCACTGTGCCAAGCAAAACAACAGAAGCACCAAAATCCGGTTCAAAAAGCAAAAACAACAAAAAAACACTACAAAGACAAAGTGGCAGCACAAAACCTACCCACCCCTCTCTCACTCGGTCAGCCCTGCGTACCAAATAGCCGGAGACGTAAACCACCATACAAACCTTCGCCACCTCAGAAGCTTGAAGGTTAAATACCACTAAATTAATCCACCGACGACTACCGTTTACACTTTTCCCAATGCCCGGAACAAGCACCAGAATCAGCAAAATCAACGACAAGCCCATCATCAGAATCCCCCATTTTTGTAGCTTACTGGTTGGTAATGACAACAATAGAAAACCGGAGATTAAACCTAAGACAAGATATAAAGCCTGCCGACCCATAAAGAAATAAGGGTGACCATGAATACTTTCTGAAATCGAAATAGACGCACTTGACACCATCACCATCCCCAGCGCCAAAATGGAGATAACAGAAGCAACAAAAAGAGTATCAATCCGGGCAAACTCTTGAAGAGACACCCGATCAAAGACTTTAAACCATGTCATAACTCAGAAACCAAACGAGCAAAATGCTCACCTCGTACTTCGTAGTTTTTATACATATCCAAACTCGCGCAAGCTGGCGAAAACAAAACAATCTCACCTTTTTTAGCATCTTGAATAATACTTGATACAATCTGATCCAAAGAATCAAAACGCTTAATCTCAGTACCTGGCAACATTACCTCGGCGATACGGTCAGCGTCCTTACCAAACAAATAAACCACTCTCACAAAATCGGTTACTGGTTTTGTCAAAGGGCTAAAGTCAGCACCTTTTCCCTCTCCTCCAGCAATAAGAAGAATATTCTTTCTTACCGCCGAACCTAAACCCTGAAGCGCCGCCAACGTAGCGCCCACATTAGTGCCTTTTGAATCATTAATATACGTAACACTGTGGAGGGTTCGAACCGTCTCGCAACGGTGAGGCAAACCGCCGAATTCTTTTAACACCTCTCCAACCGCATTTGACATAATATCCACACCTAAAAGCTCAAGCATTGCCAGTGCGGCCAGTACATTAGCGTGGTTATGCGACCCTTTTAGGGCAATTTGAGACGTATGATAAAGCCGCTCAACACCGCGACACAACCATGCTCCATCGCCATCTTTAAGCATACCAAACTCTTTTAGATCAGGGCTTTTTGTCGTAAACGCCCGAACAGGGGTTGTATCCGCCAACAGTGGCGCCGTCAGAATATCTTGCTTATTACAAACAGCTGCCTTACAACCACGATAGACTTTTTGCTTTACACGCTGATATTCATAAAGATCATCGTATCGATCCATATGATCTTCAGACACATTAAGAAGACACGCTAAATCAGCCTGAAGTGAATGAGTCGTCTCAAGCTGAAAGCTAGATAACTCAAGCACATAAAAATCCGTATTAGGAGAAAGTAGGTCCAAGGCGGGCAGCCCTAAATTGCCACCGGCTTTGGCATTTTTACCGCTAGCCTGAAGCAACAAAGCAACTAACGTTGTTACCGTGCTTTTTGCGTTAGACCCCGTGATAGCAACAAAAGGGGCATCTACATAATCTCGAAATAAATCAATATCACCACGCATCAGCACACCACGAGCCGCTAAACGCGCCAACACAGGCGTGCGCAATGCAATCCCCGGACTAACATACAGTTCAGTAACGCCCAGTGTTTCAAGTACTGCTAGATCACCCGTAAAAATACGATCTTTAGGACAATACTCTTTTGCCTGCTCTAACCCTGGGGGATTTTCGCGAGAATCCACCACATAAAAATCAACACCTTTACTGGCTAAAAAACGTACGCAAGACAAGCCTGTCGCACCCAAGCCTACAACGGCTCTTACCCGGTCTGACCCGATTAACGACATGCAAAACTCCTAACGTACTTTTAAGGTGGCTAAGCCGACTAAAACAAGACACACAGTAATAATCCAAAAACGAACTATTACTTTAGGTTCAGCCCAACCTTTTAATTCGAAATGATGATGAATCGGTGCCATTCTAAATATCCTGCGCTTTGTTAACTTATAAGAAGCAACCTGCAAAATAACAGACACCGTCTCCATCACAAAAACACCACCCATAATAAACAGTACCAATTCTTGACGAACGATGACGGCAATAGTTCCCAACGCAGCACCTAAAGCCAATGAACCAACATCCCCCATGAATATTTGTGCAGGATATGTGTTAAACCACAAGAAGCCTAATCCCGCCCCAGCCAATGCAGCACAAAAAACAAGTAACTCCCCAGAACCATGCACATAAGGGATTAATAGATAATCAGCAAAGCGGATATTCCCCGTAAGATAAGCAAACACACCCAGTGCACCACCAACCAAAACCGTCGGTAAAATAGCCAAACCATCTAGACCATCGGTTAGATTGACAGCATTACTTGTTCCAACAATAACAAAATACGTTAGTACAATAAAAAACGCGCCCAAAGGAATAGCAACGTCCTTAAATAAAGGCACAATCAAAGCGGTTTCTGCTGGCGTACTGGCGGTGTAGTACAAATAAAATGCGGCCGCTAAACCAAATATACTTTGCCAAAAATATTTCCATCGACCTGGAAGACCGCGCGGATTTTTCTCAACCACTTTCCTATAATCATCTACCCAACCCACAACGCCAAATGCCAACATAACCAACAAAACGACCCATACATATTGGTTACGTAGATCTCCCCATAGAAGGGTACTGACGGTGATTGAAAAAATAATTAGCGCCCCACCCATCGTAGGTGTACCTGCTTTTGCTAAATGAGTCTGAGGGCCATCACTACGAACCGACTGACCAATTTGCAGACGCTGCAACAAGCGAATCACTTTATTACCAATCAAAAGCGAAATGGCCAGCGCGGTAAGAACACCCAAAATGGCGCGAAGCGACAAGTAGTTGAATACTGTAAAAAATGTATGATATTTACTTAAATAAGCCGTTAGCAGAAGTAACATTGGTAAGGAATATCCTAATTATTTAATGCTTCAATGACATTTTCCATTTTAGCCGAACGAGAACCTTTCACTAAAATGGCATGCTTTTTATCGAGTTGGCGAACTACCGTCGCCGCCTCGTTATGTGTATTACAAAATATAGCGTTACCACCCCTACTTTTAAAGGCGATACCGGCAACAGCGGCGATGGGCCCGACACAAATCAAACACGATATACCTTTATTCTTAGCATATAGCCCTAGTCCGCGGTGAATCTCATCCTGTTGATCTCCGAGTTCTCCCAAAGCACCTAAAATCAACCATGTCTCATCAACTAACTGCATTGCAAGAACATCAATAGCCGCCTCAACAGACGTTGGGCTGGCATTGTAACAATCATTAATTAATAGAGCTCCATTTTTTGTTTCAAGACGCTCTAGCCGACCCGAAACAAGCACAGGTGTCGCCAACGCACCAACCGCGAATTTAAAATCTATTCCTATTACTAACATAGCCAAAACCACAGCCATACCGTTCGCTATTTGGTGCAGACCCGCCCCTGCAATAAAAACAGGCAATGCTTCACCATGATAATGGAATGTCGCCTCACTAAACTCTGCGCTTAAGCTAACATCAGAAGCATAAAGACTTGCCGCTTTAGTAAAGCCAAACGAATAAATTGTACGACCCACAGCCAAGCCACACCAATAATCAAAATAATCGTCATCCGAATTAAGAATAATCGCCGCCTCAGGCAAAGAGCCTGAAATCAGTTCACCTTTTTCTTTTGCAATACCCTCAAGACTACCTAACCCTTCGAAATGGCTGCCATTTGCATTAGTCAATATGACAACATCAGGCACCGCAATCTTCGCCAATAGCGCTATTTCACCTGAAAAACTGGTGCCTGCCTCAATCACGGCAACATCATGATGCGCCTCCAACTCTAGCAATGTTTGCGGTAGACCTATCTGATTATTTAAATTAGCGCGTGTTTTTAACACACTTCTACTCGCCAATGATTGCGCCAGCCAATCCTTTACAGTTGTTTTACCATTACTTCCAGTAATACAGACAACAGGTCCTTTAAACGCCTCTCTAATAAGACGAGCAATAGCACCGTAGGCCAATGTTGTATTAAGAACTTTTACATACGCAGGCACATCAAGAGCTTGCTCAGAGACCACACCAACAGCGCCATCCCGAACCGCTTGTGCTACATAATCATGCCCATCAAAACGCTCGCCTCTTAAGGCAACAAAGACACAACCACTGGCTATTTTTCGCGTATCCGTCACAACCGCACTGACAATATGATCCGAACCGATCAACTCTCCACCGCAAGCCAGCGCGATATCCGAAAGAGCAAGATTAATTAACATAAGACTGCACTGCTTTCAGCGCCTCTTCTTTATCGTCAAAATGATGTTTTATACCCTGAATATCTTGATAAGACTCATGCCCTTTTCCAGCAATGAGAACTACGTCGCTTGGTGTCGCTGACAAAATAGCGTTAGCGATGGCAACACGACGATCCGGCTCAACACTAAACAACTCATCATCATGCGTTTGCGCTAAAGCATCCGAAAAAATCTGCTCTATTGATTCTGTTCGTGGATTATCCGACGTTAACCATACATAGTCTGCATTCTGCAGAGCCGCGACCATCATCAAAGGTCGTTTACCTCGATCCCTATCACCGCCACAGCCGAAAACACAAATCAAGCGACCACTGCAGTGCTCTTTTAACGCCTGCAAAGCAACCTTTAACGCTTCGGATGTATGAGCAAAGTCCACCACAATAAGCGGCGCATTAAGCTCTTGCACCTTATCCATACGACCAGGTGCACCACGTAAAGCAGACAAACCTCTTACTAATGCACCTTTATCATCTGCAATACCCCACATGCTGGCTAATGCAGCCAATGCATTCTGAACATTAAAACGCCCCAACAAAGGTAAAAACACGGCATCTTCACCTTCAGGGTGACACAAAATAAAGCGACACCCTGCCGACTCTAGTATCAAGTTTTTTACATAAAAATCCGCTTTTGAATTTTGCTCGCTGTAATAATGAGAGTTTGAACCCTTTGTCGCTTCCGCCATAAAAGACGCATAGCTATCGTCGAGACAAAATACAGAATTTGACACACTTTTAAACGCAAACAAACGCTGCTTTGCCGACGCATAAGCCGTCATATCGCCGTGGTAATCAAGATGATCACGAGAAAGATTGGAAAATACAGCCGTCTGGAAAGGCACACCATCAACCCGTCCTTGATCCAATGCATGTGAAGATGCTTCAAATGCAACAAGATCTACACCAGAGCCCGCCATCGCCATCAAAGTAAGGTGCAAGGATAATATATCTGGAGTCGTCTGCTTAGCTTCCGACAAATCGTTTAATGGACCGATACCAAACGTTCCCACTAAACCACTATTCAAACCAATAGACTGCGCCAACTGAGCAATGTAATAACAAATCGATGATTTACCATTGGTTCCAGTGACAGCGACAATGTGTTTTGGCATATGGCCAAAATAACCCTGCAAGCAAGCCACTAAAAGTTCAGTCGGATTATCAACACAGACAAGCTCAATATCATCGCGCTTCAAACACAACCCGGCAGGAACAACGGCCACTTTACAGCCTAATGAAACCACACTGTCCAAATAGTCCCAGCCATTTGTGACAACCCCCGGTAAAGCAAAAAAAACACACTGTGGATCTGCTTTTCGACTGTCCGTTTCTACATGGGTATAAATAGCAGAATGCGAGCTATCCTTTAAAGAATAACCCGCCAAATTTAGTAATTGAATATGAGTCAGTTGTGCCATCTAGCCACCCTGCACCACTTGATAAGGAACCTTTTTAGTCTCTAATCGAACCTCTCTAAGGCCCTCTGGTAAATCAGGGTAAATATTCAGTGTTGTTAACGCCCCCTCCATTACACGCGAGAAAACAGGTGCAGCCACTTCACCACCATAATATTCACGCCCCTTGGGATCATTAATCATCACCACCATTGCTAACCTAGGGTTAGAGGCAGGTGCTACACCGGCAAACAACGCAATATATTGATCGTATTCATACCCTTTAGAACCGACTTTATGAACCGTGCCCGTCTTACCAGCAACTCGATAGCCAGGAATCTGAGCGGCCTTACCGGAACCGCGCTGCACAACGCCCTCCATCATTTTTATGACATCTTGAGCGATTTTATGCGGAATAACCTGTTTACCGTCAGCGGGAACATCTTGTTTGAAAATGGTAACGGGAACGCGATAACCACCATTAGCTAATGTCATGTACGCTTGCGCCAATTGTAGAGTAGATACCGACAAACCATAACCATAGGCCAATGTCGCAATTTCTGATGGGTGCCATTTAGGGTGCGATGGGAGAACACCTGACACCTCTCCAGGAAAACCAATACCAACCTGTGACCCTATACCGAGCTCATAGTCCATATTCCATATTGCATCTTGAGGAAGTGATAATGCAATTTTTGACGCCCCAACATTACTCGACTTAAGCAACAACCTTTCAAAATCAATCACACCATAATTAGCGGCATCACGAATGGTAAAACGACCAAA